>JABSRF010000710.1 GCA_013215275.1 Oligoflexales bacterium
GTTTCGAAGGGTACTAAAAAGTCCCATATTACAGGGATCATCATAACCTAAACGACATTTTTTGATGGAAACTTCTGTTAGAGTTAGAATCTATATTTAGAAGGGTATGTGAAGATTTTGAGTCCACATTAGCCCAGTTTGATGGAGAAGGGGACCATGTGCATTTGCTAGTAAGTTACCTTCCAAAAGTTTCCGTTTCTAAGTTAGTTAACTCTTTGAAAGGCGTTTCGTCTAGGTTGATTCGAAAAAAGCAATTTCCATCGGTGCAAAATTCACTTTGGGGCGGTAGCCTATGGAGTCCTAGTTATTTTGCTGGTTCTTGTGGAGGAGCGCCTATTGAAGTAGTCAGGCAGTATATTGAAGATCAGAAGACTCCTTACTAAATATGCTACTCGTTTTCGCTCTATCGGTTCAAACTCATAGCTCTCGCTTATATCCTCCACCTGAAGGAAGAGGTTTTACGCTCGGCCTGGATAAATTCGAAGCCCATGATCAAATTGTTAATCTAAGCCAGATTGGTGGGATGCTTATCGGTGCAAACATTTTTTACCGAGGAGTAAGGCAGAATTTTGATGACACAGAATGAGAAGAGTTTTGTCAAAGCCTAGCTTTCTTTAAAGCAGAAAAGTTCGGAGCTGTTTTCCAGTGTTTTAAATTGTCATAGGCAGCACGTTCGGTTTCGTTAATCCCATGGTCAATTTTTTCAAGAAACTTCGTACACTCTTCATCACTTAGATGGGCAGGAATCGGAATCGGAGCACCAAATTGGTAAGCTATTTTTGAGAAAAATTTTGGTATTTTAGTTTGGTCCCAAGACTTAGTAAAGGTCCAGGGATTGTGAGCAACGGCTGCAACCGGAAGAACCACAGATTGAGTGTTTCTTGCAGTGATAAGCACCCCTAGCTTACACCTTTTTCTCGGGCCCCTTGGGCCATCAACGGTAAAGGCGGCTGGGATTCCCTGTGACACCTTTTCCTCAATCATCTTTCGAGCCTCTTTTCCACCCCTCGACGAACTGCCCCTTGCAGTCTGGTAGCCAAAACGCCTACTTAGAAAGTCAACATAATCTCCATCCTTGGACTGACTAATTAAGAAGCAGTATGGTATGCCTTTCTGGCCCACCACTGAGGCAAGGGCATGCTCATGCCAAATCCCTATACAAAAGGCGCCCTTAGGGTGCATTTTTTTGGCAGCGAAATAGTGCTCAAGCCCAAAATATCTAAATCGATAGCTTGCATAAAGGATTCGGGCAATAAGATAAAATAATAAACACTCAAGTTTCAGTCTCATGGGAAAATCCGTTTTGGTGTTGCATCTCGGTCCTGTGGGTGCTGTTGATGGTAAGACTAGCAAAAGAATAGAGAAGCTGGCAACGATTTCCCAAAACTTGCGGCTATTGCGCCCCCCAATCATATGGCCTTATCCTAACAATGGTGTCTGAAGTGGACCCCACTGTCCAGACCAAAAATAGCTTTGTATAAGTAAAACTAAAACTTGTTATTGAATGCTAT
>JABSRF010000072.1 GCA_013215275.1 Oligoflexales bacterium
TGAAAATTAATTTCAACCGCGATGAAAAAAACTGAGTTACAAAGGCATGAATTTAGTTTCCGACCAGACACTAAATATGGGAGATCCAGAAAATTTCGTCTAAAATTTAAAAAATTCTGTGAGTATGCGGAAAATACACAGTTGCAAGGCAACGAGGAGGCAGTGAGGAGATAGTACTCCCGTACAGCAACGAACTACCGACGAAGTTAACAAAGCAAATGTGTGTTTTCCGGATTCGAACTAACTAAAAACCTACCACTGATTCCCTTACGATGTTTTGTCATTGGGTTTAGAGTTTTCTTCAGCTCGTTCAGACTCCACATCCAGGTTCATCATGGTCAGGTCTTTCGCTGCACTTCGTCGCAAGATTTCAACGATGCTGTCGGTATTATCGATGCCAGAATCACTGACCTGCTTAATAAGCTGCTCTGCAAGGAGATCATTACGCATGTAAGCCATTGCAGCTTTGTAACGGCGTCCTTCACTAATAGAGTCAAGCCAGCCTAAGCCCTCGCTATAGACAATATGACTTGCAATATAAGCTGCAAGGATTGCAATCTGGTGGGCTTTTGGGAGATGGCTTAAGATTCTATCCTTGTACTTTTGTTGTAAAACAACCGGACAGTGCTTCAACACCAAGTTTTTAAACATCTCATCATTTAATATTTCATCTTTCTTTTCAAGGAACTGCTCTAGCAAAATGTCAGTCACTTGATTGATCTCACGGGAAATCTCGGTGGAAAGGTTAACCAAAGTCATGTTTCTGCGCCTGTTTAGGTACTCAGAAAACAGAAGCTTTGCCTCCTTACCAGCTTTCTCCCTCAGGACTGCAATCACTTGCAGGACATACTCTTCCTTGATTTCGTTAAACTCTTGCTCAGTGAGTAGCAGTGACGCGATAATTTCGAATGATGAGCAGATAACCCCAGTCTTGTTGGCACTAGAATCTTTGATCATAAGAATACCGCGCTCTTGGAGCAGAACCCTAGCCTCATCTGTAAAGAAGATGTTTGCACCTTCTAAAATAGCTCGACAGCTAGGAACCCCTTTCTCATCAAAAAATTTCTTATAATTTTTGACACTCACCGTATAAGGGCGGCCCCCTGCAGGGATAAAGATATCTGCATAAGCGACAGCATGAAGCTCGTTTCTGATGCGGATATTTTCACTGGTATCAGCATGAATCACGAATGCATCATTAGATTTAGAGAGCTTGTCCTTGGAGAACTTAACGATAGAGAACCCCTTCTCGATAAGCCTCAGTAATTCAGTCCAATCGAGGCCCCCAGGGTCATAAGCAGCGCCACCTCCGTCGGCAACTGCAACGATGCGCGCGTTTTCTCCATATTCACGATAAAGGATATTCAATTCATTTCCAGCCACATCACCATCGGGCCCTCCGGTGATTTTGACCGTAAACTTCTCTTTCTTAGGGGAGATATCAAGAAAACGCAGGGTGTGATCCACAAAGACGTGCAAGCCTTCTGAGGTCACTCCGTACTCTTTATGATTGATACCGGCACCAGGTTTGGAAGAAATAAATGCTTCCGCATAGCGATAGCCACGCCTAGCAGCATGCTTAGGCACCCACTCAATGAGATCATTCGTCATGTTCTCATCTGGACCAAGATAAATGATCTCTTCATCGTGGTAGTAGCTAACCTGTGTGCTTGATTTTTGCTCGTGTGTTTCATCTTCGGACACAAGCAAGTCCAATAAGGCATTGATACCGCTACGCACCGCACGATTTTTATAGGCTCCGGGGCGTAATACCATCACTGCTTTGGAGCCACCTTCTGGAATATCCTTGTTTTTCAATTGCTGTGCATGGGACAAGCCATAGACTTCATCAAAAAGCCCAGACATAGCATAACCATAGTCCGTTTGGTTACGCGGCATCACAATCCTAAGACCCCCTCTGGCAACGTCCTTCCATCTGACTTGGAAAAAGCGATAGTTTCTTCCAATGATGAAGAAAATGCCAAAAGGCTTCTGTGGATAATGGCGAGGGTCCAATATGTCCGGTGACAAACGGAAAGCCATCCCTGTTTTGGTCGGTAGGAAATAGTTTGTTTTTAGGGTTGATTCAACAAATTTAATGGCTTCATCAAAGATGTGACGCTCAACCTTGTCAATTAAGGTTTCAACCTTTGTGCGCAGTTTTGCTTTTGTTTTCGCATAGCCAGCATTTTTCCTCGCATAAGGGTCGAGAGGATTAAATTTAAGGCGGAATAATTCTACCAAATCGTTGCTTATTTCAGCATGATTTACGAAGGTGTTATAAATCTTATACTCAGAGTAGTAATAGATGTTTTCTTTTCCGAGTAAAATGTGAACCCAAGAAGCGATCGAACGCAGAAGGTTTACTGCGTTAATAGAAAGATTAAAGGGTTTTTTCATAAACTCGTTATAATCGTCCGAATCTGTCCAACCCAGGGTACGCAGTGCTTTGACCAACTTAAGCACAGAAACATGATCGTTGCTAATTTTGTTAGCTGATTGGTGACGCATGATAAAATGCATCACGGTAATAGGCTCTCGGTACCCTTCACTGAAGTTAACCGTGAAAAATCTAACAATATCGAAGTCATAAGTATTCATCAGGTGGAAGATATGCTCTAAAACCTCACCTGTTTCAACTCCTTTAAGGCCTAAGGTCAAGCGCCCTGAGGCTGAATTTTCGAAAGGCTCAATAAAGGTATGAGCCCCTTCGTGCACAAGCATATGCCTAAGCATTCTAAAGGTAATTTGCAGGCGGGAAGGAGTCGCATAAACCACAAAGTCATGATCAAGGTGATTCAGATAATGATCAACTTCAATTTCTGCATCAGGCATTTCAGTCAATAGTAGCTTTTTGGCTTCTGCAATTTTATTGGCTACATGCCTATTTTGTTTATCTGCTGCAACAAAGTCTTTGCAGAGAAACGTTGAAAGAAATAAGAGCTTGTCACGAGAAAAATATAAGGAACCCATTTTAATATGAAACGGGGTAATTTTCTGAGACATCGCTAGGAGAATTTGTCTATCCGAACCAGGCCCTATATAGGTGACCTTCGTTCGATCGTGGTCCCATAGCTCAACGGTTTGTTTAGTTTCAAAAACATGACCTGTGATAACTGCTGATAAATGCCTAACTTTTTCCGCTCTTGGAGTGGTTTGATAATACATGCGGGGCATATTATTAAAAAACCAGGGGGTCAGTATTGCAATACTCTGGTCTAAACCGATTCTGACGGTATCTGCGATATCTTCGATATAAGTTTCAAGGTCTTGACCAGTTTTTTCGAATTGGAATTCAACATCTTTTGAAGAATTGCTGCCAAAATCGAAGTGATCTACCATCTCGTCCACTTGAACTGCAACATCCGCTCTATTATCTGCCATAACTACCTCTCTATTCAATGCAACGCATGCTCATTGAGACAAATACGCACCCCATTTATCGTGGAGGCTATGGATGCTTGAAAGGCTTAATGTTTTGTCTCCAACTGCCTTGACTTCATCAATCAGGTCATCAGCAGGGGTTCGGGCTCGGTTGGTGTAATGCTCACCGAAAATCCTTAAAGCCTTCTCAGTTCCCTCGCCACGAAAACAAGGTGGCAAAAGTTTAAACCCCTCCCAAGAAAGTTGCATCAATTTTTGAGATACTTCTTTTATGACGGAATGTTGCAAACCCATAGATGATTCTACTAGAAGAGTATCTATCGACGACAAGTATGGCATAAGGATCTCGAGAGTTTTTTCCAGATTACCCTGATCATATAACAGGCCTGTAAAAAAAGCGGCAGGTACAATTTGCCAAGGCCTAGCTTGGCTATCCACGGACCTTAGCTCAAGAAACCCTCTTGGCCTAACCTCCGGGAAAAGCAAAGAAAGGTGCGTTTCAAAATCCTTTTTAGTTGGCTTGGTCCCTTTGTAACCATTCGTAAGCCACTGCTCAAAACTCATGTCTTTATCCGGAACTTCGTAATCCAGCGCTTCCACAAAGACGACTTTCGATGCGAGGGCAAATTCGAGATAACTTGCAACACATGCTTTTTTATCCAGGCTGTGAGCAAGCTCCGCTAGCTTGGGGATACCGGTTCTGCTTGCATCCAAATGACGCCACACTAGCGATCGAAACCCTGGCCTATCAGCAAGCTTACCATCCTTAAAGGGTGAGTTTGCAAAGATTGCAGTGGCAAAAGGGGCGAGTAATTGACTTGCAAGAAACCTTTTAGCCATGTCCATTTCCGTCGACCCAAAATCTACACAAGCTTGAATGGTACAGGTTTGGCGCATCATTCGCCGCCCATAAGGGCCAATGTTGGTGAAGAAACGGTCCATCGCTTGGTAGCGACTTTTTGCCATTTGTAGGCCTATTTGCTCAGGACTATGCCAGGGGTTGATACCCAACTGCACCAAAGTCCAGCCTTTTTTCCTCGTCTGAGCATCAAGTTCCTGCTGGATAAACCGGACCCTGCGCACTGCATCTGAAAGGCAGGGGTATGGCTTAGAGGAAAACTCCAACTGACCTCCAGGCTCAAAGGTTAGGTTATCCCCTTGGTCAAGCTCTACCCTAAGCAAGTAAGCAGCTTTGCTATCTTGGCTTCCCTCCTCGATAAGCTTCCACCGGTGCTCCTTTGCCATATCTCTAAGAACTCCTGCTAAGCTATCTTGATTGCCTTGGAGAGGCACTGGCTTAGGATTCAAAGAGTCCTCTTGATTGACCGGGACAATCACCGGGAGCATTTCCAGCTCAATCCCCACACTCCCAGGCCATAGAGGGTATTTTTCTCCATAGTTTTCTGGTCTCAATAGGAATATCTTATCGGCTATGTATGCCTCGCAGTAGTCTTTACCTAAATTTGCATTTTCATGATTTGTGAGAGCGGTCAAGGGGACAGTCCTCATGGCTTGGGTGAGTCATTATCACTGTCCGGGGGGTCTTCAGCACCCTCAGCAGCATCCACGTTGATTGCAAATTCAGTTATACCGTTTTTTCGAACCGTATCAATGAGTTTAACAACCTCTCCATGAGGGGTTTTTACATCTGCAGAGATCAGTGCTTGTACCTTACTCGATTGTGTTAGCTTAGCTTTTGCTATGTGAATACCAACTTCTTCAAAACCAATTTCTATGCCATCAAGGAATAGCTTTGAGTCGGACGTCAACGCAAAAGCCATGCTTTTGCTTTTAACTTGCTCACCGGTCTCTGCTTGAGGTAGCTCTACTTCTATAGAGCGATGAACGATAAAGCTAGCAGTCACCATCAAAATTATGAGGAGGACCAGCATCACATCAACCAGAGGAGTGACGTTGATTCCAGTTATTTCTTCTTCATCATCCAGTAAAGATCCAGCCATAATTGGCTCCTATGATTCGTTTGAGGCGATCCCTCCACTACGGTCGGGATGACTCCTCTCCACCCTTTCGAAAGTTTGTTTAACCTCTCCATAAACGAAAAGACTCGTGAAGGTGGGTCAATCAATCTTGATGAGACATGACCACCTTAATAAGAGATTGAGTATTTGCCATATGCTTCTTCACAGCACGATTAAATGCATTGAACGCAATCACAGCAGGAATTGCGACCAACAAGCCCACTGCTGTGGCAATTAGGGCTTCTGAAATCCCACCCATCACAACCGAAGGCCCACCTTCAGGGTTAAAGGAAAGGTCATGGAAAGCTTTAATGATGCCAATCACAGTTCCAAACAATCCTATAAAAGGCGCATTATTTCCTAAGGTCCCAAGAACCACAAGGCCCCGATCCAGTTTATGTTTTTCACCCATAGCAAAGCCTTCCATGCTACTGGCCATTGCCTGCGGGCTTTTCTTATTGTGATTTAATCCCCATAGAGCAACCTTGGCTTCTAACGATGGATCAGACGAACAAAGTTCCTTTGCATTGTCTATCTCTCCACGGCTTAAATAATCTGATAGCTGACGGCTTAGAGAGGTGAAATCCGTTTTTAACCGCATAAAAAAGATACTGCGCTCTAAAATGATTCCGATGGAGAGGATACTCAGTCCGATCAAAAGCCATAAAACCCACTCTGCGCCAAGTAAGGTAAAGCCTAAGAGGGTTTCCACAATCTTGATATTTTCCATGATTTCTCCGAACTAAAGTATAAAAATGCGAGCTAAAAGATATTTTTGAATATACTGCGACGCATCATATGATTGACAAAGTCGTTGTAGGTGTAAGAAAGGCTTACCTTAAAGCAGTCGATCTTCCTATCCCCTGGCTCTGGTTCTCCCTGGCGCCTGATCTTGCCAGCAACTACGTGAATAAATTCTAAAGTCAACTGCCAATAGTTTCTTTTGTCCTCCTTATGAATAGCACCAAGCATCAATCCGCCACTTGGTCCTTGCCACAAACCTTCCACCTCATCATCAATAAAGTCTTTCTTGATAAGGTGATAGACTCCCTGACCTGCCTTAAACCCTAAGTAGATCTTATCCTCAAGGCGCAGCGCCAATTGTAAGCCATATTGGGTCAGGCTTGCAGTTTCCCGCTCAATGTTTGGGGCACCACGCTGGCCTGGAATATAGTCAATGTAGGCAGCAGCATCGAAAACTTGAAACAAGGAATAGCCTGCAACAAGGCTCGGCCCTAAACCATAGTAGTTGGGTGAGCTATCTTGCTCCGAGAGTGGTCGAAACGCAAAAACACCCCAATGAGCCGATACTGAAAACAGTAAACCAGCATGCGCACTTTCCGCAAATAAAAATATAAGCATAGCCGTTAAAAGGGGAGACCTCATATGGTAAGCCAATCTTGCAGATCTACTGATACCACCTCTTCGAACGCAATACGACGATAGAGGAGAAAGCTTATGAGCTGACCGCCCGTTTTTTCTGACGCCACACGATAGTGCTCAAAAGGACCATCAAGCTTGAACAAATTGACCACATCCCAAGCTTCCTCTCGGCGCATGAATAAATCTTGCTCCACAATCTTTTCGCACCTTGAAATAACCCAACCATAGCCCGAGCGCTCAAAAAGCCAACCAATCTCATTGTGTTTTTTGAGGTAAAAATAAGAGCGCCCTGGATCAAGCTTTCCAGACTCCCAAAACAAGTTTGGGGCTTCAGGTAGATAAGAGCCTAAACCCATTTCCCGCGTTTCTAAAAACCGCTCGTAGCAGTAAGCACGTAAGCGATCAAAGACATAATCCACATCGGCATCATCCTCTGCCAGGAAGTATTGAGATGGTTTTAGAGTGGAGGTTTCTTCCAAGTTAGCTTTAGATATAGGGCGGTTCCTTTGAAAAGGGCGGACTATCTTCCCCCAAACCTTTGATAGTCCTGAGTTTCTGAGACTATTTGTATCTTTCTTCATTTTCACCCTTGACAATATGAAGCAACCCCCTGTACTAACATACTCGCACTTGGGCGGGAGTAGCTCAGTTGGCTAGAGCGTCGCGTTGCCATCGCGAAGGTCGAGGGTTCGAGTCCCTTTTCCCGCTCCATCGTTAAATACAAAATCCTAACTACATTTTAATATTTTGGCGCCGAACTTAGGTCGGAAATATGTGTCCAGTAATTCGATTAGGCCTTCAAACCGCATCACTGGCACACTCGGCGACCCTTGCTTAGGCAGCTTTTCTGGGACCTAACTCAAGCTAAGGTCTCATTTGTCATTGTCACGCGGGTGCATAGCATCCGCGGTTAGACAATATGAAGGTAAGGTAATTGAAGGTCGAGATCGCCTGACCCTGCTACGCAGGGGCGATGACTAGGGACCAACTACAAAAGGGCTGTGACCAGGAACTCACGAAGAGGAGGTAACTAGAGGCCCACTATGAAGAGGAGGTGACTAGAGGCCCACTAGCCTACTTAGTGGCAAGCAAGGCACCTTCCGTAACAAAGCCTCTTAGGCGGACTTCATCAACCTGTCCAACTGCACCAGCAAAAGCTGTTTCACTCATGACCGGCAGATAATTCTTGGTCTTTCCCTGCCACCTTCCAGAGCTTGCGTCAAACTGCTCCCAAAGAACCTCAGCGCTCTGGCCAACAAAGCTGCCTGCAAATTCTTTAGATAGCTGCTTCGATAAATCTCTGAGCTCCTTCGCTCGCTTCTTTATCACCTCGACATCTAAATGATCGGGCATCCGTATCGCTGCAGTATTTGGCCTCTTTGAATAAGGGAAAACATGCAATGATGCCAATTGACACTTCTTGATGAAGGCTATGGTTTCTAAGAAAGCTTGCTCACCTTCACCTGGAAAACCAGGAATCACATCAGCGCTAACCTGAGCTTTTGGAAAATACTCTCGGATCATCCTTACAGATTCAAAATATCTGTCCTGATCGTATTGACGATTCATCAGACGGAGGATGCAGTTGTCTCCTGACTGCAAAGGAAGGTGGAAATGATCGCAAAACTTATCAGCATGTTTAGCCAGAACCTCTATTAAGCCTTGGCTAAGCTCTGCAGGCTCAAGAGATGAAATACGCAAACGCTTTAAGCCTTTGATGGAAAAAAGCTCATCCAACACTTTTAGGAATAAAGCCTGCCCTTTTCCTTCTGGCCCAACATCCTCACCATAATCACCAATGTGAATGCCAGTCAGAACCAATTCTCCGCCCCCTGAATTAACCAGGTTTTTAGCCTCTGCTAAAACATCCTTCGCAGGAACACTGCGGCTAGCACCACGGGCATATGGGATCTGGCAATAGGAGCAAAAGCCATTACAACCATCTTGAATTTTTAGAAACGCTCTTGTGCGCTCAGTTTTTGGGCTATCAAACAGAGTCAGTGAAGACTTGAAGTGATTTTGCCTGTTGTTCTTCACTTGTTTGAGGTCTTGGGGAAATTTTCTCGTTTGATCCTTATCATCTAAACGCTCTTCCACCAAAGGCACAAGCCGCTCTTTGGCTTCGTTAGGAACGATAAAGTCAACCTCACCCATCTGCTCTATGGTTGCAGAGTCAATCTGAGCATAGCAACCGGTCACAACCCTAAATGAGTCAGGGTTTTCTCGCTTGAAACGCCTAAGCAAATACCTTGCTTCTTTTTCAGCTACGGAGGTGACACTACAAGTATTAATAACTGTAATATCTGCTTGATCTGCCTGGTTAACTAGCTTGTAACCAGACTTTTTAAACTGATTCTCAAGGGCATGTGAGTCGAAGGTATTGACTTTGCAGCCCAGAGTTTTCACGTATACGCTTTTCATGAGACACTTTATCTATAAATTTTGAAGTCAATATATTTGTGGCACGGCGACATATTCGTTTTTACGGGATCTTCGTTCCAGATTCAAGGTTTTGCTGTTCAAAGAGGGGATTTTGCGCCTTCCAATCTATTTCTTAAACGCCACAATAAATTAAAAAGTACTTTTTAATTTAGAGTTTATGCTGGTACCCATAGCTGTTAAGTTAGTGAGCCACTGAAATCAAAGTGAGGTCTGAATGTCAGTCAGTGAAACGCAAAAAAAAATGGCCGTCGACTTTTTTAAGGATGTTCAAGATCGTTTGCTCTCAGCCTTCGAAAAGGTAGATGGGCAGGCTCAAGCGGAGAGAAAACCCTGGCAGCGCCCAGATGGAGGAGGGGGCACCATCGGTGTCATCCGAGGCCAAGTTGTTGAAAAAGCAGGGGCAAATGTTTCGGAGGTCTTTGGAGAAAAGTACCCAGCCATGGAAGGCGAATTCAAGGATAAGCCTTTTTTTGCCTCTGGAGTATCCACCATCACCCATATGTATAACCCCTATGCACCAATTGGTCATATGAATGTTAGGTTAATCACGGTGGGTGATACCTTCTGGTTCGGTGGTGGGGCCGACTTAACACCTTTCAAGGTTTTTCCTGAGGACACGCAGGAGTTTCACGACTCCCTGAAAGAGGCCTGCAAGCTCCATGCTAGTGATTCCTATGATAAGTTTTCTAAGTGGTGTGATGAATACTTTTACATTAAGCATCGCAAGGAAATCAGAGGGGTTGGGGGAATCTTCTTTGATTACCTCAAAGGAGACTTCGATACCTTGTTCCCATTTGTTCAGGCCACTGCAAATGCTTACGTAAATGTATTTCCCAAAATCCTCTTGCGACGGAAAGATACCCAATTCACAGAGGAAGAAAAAGATGCCCAGCTCTATTGGCGCGGACGCTATGCGGAGTATAATCTTGTTTATGACCGGGGTACTAAGTTTGGCTTAATGACGGGAGGAAATTATGAAGCCATCTTTGTGTCCCTGCCTCCCGTAGTAAAATGGTAGGCGCATTGTAGCCATCTCCTACTTATGCAAATTATGCAAAATTAAGGTGCAATCATGTTGTTAGCAGATTATGGTTTTTTTCTCGTTTTATTATGCTGCATTACAAGCGTTTATGGAACCATTAGCGCTTTAGTTGCAGCCTTCTACCGTCACAAGCGACTCTACCGCTCAGCCCAGTACGCTTCTATAGCTGTCGGCATCATGGCTGCCGTCGCATCAGGCTTTCTCTGGTACCTGCTCTTTACCAGAAATTATGGAGTTTCCTATATCTTCAGAAACTCGAGCAACGACTTACCCCTTTTCTACACGATATCCGCTTTTTGGTCCTCGTTAGAGGGCTCCCACTTTTTATGGGCATTGCTCATTGCTGTGTATGCAGCAATTGCCCACGTGACCTATGCAAAAGACAATGAGCATATCATGCCCTACGTCAGCGCTGCTTTGCATGCCGTGTCAGCTTGGATGTTTTTTTTAGCGGTAACCTACTCAGACCCCTTTGTTTTGCAATTTCCAGTACCTGATAACGGTATGGGTATGAATGCTTTACTGCAAAACCCTTACATGATCATTCATCCGCCTTCTTTGTTTACCGGATACACCGCATTGGCAATCCCTTTCGCTTACGGAATTGCAGCCCTATGTTATGGAGACATTACCGAGGGTTGGCTAAGAACCACCCGAAGGTGGACCTTATACGCGTGGATCTTTCTAACCATTGGAATCTTTCTTGGAGGCCGTTGGGCGTATGTAGAGTTAGGCTGGGCTGGATACTGGGCTTGGGACCCTGTAGAAAACTCCAGTTTCTTGCCTTGGTTATTTGCCACTGCACTGCTCCACTCTCTTATCGTTCAAGATCGCTTGGGGCACTTGAAACGCCTAAGCATTATTCTAGCCATCGTAGCCTTCTTTTTTAGCTTTTTTGGCACCTTTATCACTCGTTCAGGGGTCATCAGCTCAGTGCACTCATTTGCACAGTCACCGATTGGACCTAATTACCTATACTTCTTAGCTGGAATCGCTGGTGTTTCCATTGTTCTGTACGCATTTAAGGCTCAATCCATACTCCCATCGGATACGAACAAAGTCTGGGGCTTCTCCAAAGAATCTGCTTTGGTCATCACACAGTTTCTCATCATCACCTTTGCCTTGATTGTGTTTATTGGCACGGTCTACCCCATCGTGTCCGAAGCGATTACGGGGGTCCGCTTCAATGTTCAGGCCCCTTATTTTAATGCGTTTGCACCGTATATCGGCTTCTGCTTTGTGGTTGCTATCACCATAGGCAACCTGATGCGTTTTAAATCAGGAAAAATGGTGGGTGGCAAGAAACTTCTCCTCGGAGGCCTTGCCGTTGCTGCAGTCCCAACCGTCATCTTTTGCTACTTTGGAGATGTGTTTCGCTCGGATACCAAGCCTCTAATATTTCAGCTCATTGGCATTGAGCTTACTTTCTGGGCTATAATTTGCTTGTCCTATGATGCTTACCAAAGGTTTAAGGACCTGAGGTTCAATGTTTCCTTGTTCCTTAAACGCAACTTATCTTACTTGGGTGCTTTTATAGCCCATATTGGTTTTTTAGTCGCCGTCTTAGGCTTTCTCGGCAATTACCGAGGCATGGACAAAACGGTTACATTGATGTCAGGCGATACCACCGACCTTTACGGCTACACGTTTAAGTTCAACGGCATAAAGCTAGAGCAAGACGAGAATGCCCTTTTATATACAGCTCCTTTAGCAGTTACGAATCAAAAGCAAAAGGAGGTGGGCACAGTCTTGCCAGCAAGGGCTAAGTACCCCACAAAAGATGAGCTATTCCACGAGATCGGCCTGTTGGGCAGCTTCTGGCACGACATTTATGTGGTCTTAGCAGACTTTGACAAAGACACCAAGGCTCGCGCAACCCTCCAACTGTTTATCAACCCTACGGTTAAGATCGTTTGGTGGAGCGCATTCTTGATGTGCATCGGTGGTTTTCTGTCGATGTGCGACCTAGCAAGAGGAAGAAAAAGTAAGGATACTTTGGGGGCATCATGGGAAGTTTAATTCAGTTTGTTCGTCGCTTATCTTGTCTATGCCTGTTGTTAAGTATGGGGCAAAGTGGGTTCGCTCAATCCACGGCCTCCATCGCTAAAGAGTTTGAGACCTTAGCTCCTGAGCAAAAGATTTTGTTCGAGGAAATTTCAAATGACCTCAGGTGCCCAACCTGCACGGGACTAAGTATTTTGCAGTCTGATGCACCTTTTTCCCTGCAGATTAGGCAAGCTGTGCTTGATCAAGTCAAGACGGGGAAAAAGAAACCAGAAATTATCGACTTTTTTACCGAGCGCTATGGACTCTGGATTTTGCGAGAGCCTCCAAAAAAAGGCTTTCACTTTTTAGCTTGGTTAATTCCAAGCCTATTCCTCATCCTTGGACCTCTATTGATTTGGTATTTTGTTTGGAGAAAAAGGCAACAAGTAAGCACATTCGGAGTAAGGCCAACAACTGAGATACTCAAAGAGTTTGAAGAAAAAGTGAACGAGCAGAGAAAAAAAGCTGCGACCTAAGTCCCTTGTTTAATTTGAAGGAGGATCTTCCTTGGTCATCTTAATTAGCACCATGATAGGCTTAGCCCTAATCGTTTTTATAATGTCACCATTTTGGTTAGGTGAAGGTGGCAGATTGGCCCGTAGCTCTGGCCTTACCGACCCTGACAAAATCCTAAAAATTAAAAAGATCATCATCGAGCGTTATGTCCACGAAGAGGGGGCCAATAAACAGGGTCATATTTCCAAAAGCGAGTGGGAAAAACGCAAACAGTACCTGCTAAATCGCTATATCGATTTAGCAAGGCGTTACGATTACCTTAGCTATCTGAAGTCAGAAGGGCAAGCAAATCAAAATGAATCTGGAAAGGACTAAAAATGCATCAACGAAGAACTCCCCTTGCTTGCTTAACGAAGCTTGTTCTCGCTGCTATTTTATTTTCCTCCTCATTTAGTGCTAGAGTCTTTGCTCAGGCTCTTGATCATGCTGCGACATCAGCTGATGTAGGCGAAGGTGAGATTGGCCTCTCATTTCGCCATATTGTTATTTTGCAGGCAGATCTCACCAATATTTGGGGAACTTATTTTTTTGCAGTCACCAATAAAACAAGTGGAAATAAAAACTTTAAAACTTCGATCATGCTCCCCAGGGAGAGTGTTGACTTTAAAGCCCAAGATGGACTTGAAGACCAAGATCTGAGGCTTGATGAAAACGGCCAACTGTATCTGGACAAAGAGTTTCCTCCTGGAGTTAGTCTGCTTGGGGTCAGCTTTCAAGTAAAGGCTGACAAAGTTGGTAACGATAGCATTAGCTTTTCTCCACCCTTTGACTTGCAGGAGTTCAGTGTCGCAGTACCCAGCAGAAGTGGCATTCAGGTACAAGGTGAGCAGTTCAAAGAGGGAGTCCCTCCTATGCTCGCCGATGGCCGCTATAAGGGAATGCAGGTTTCAGATGTCAAAAAAGACCAAATTTTACAGATTCACATTAGCGGTATTCCCAAAGATCGCATGCTTTTATGGGTGGTAGGTGTTATATTCACGGTCATAATGGCCCTTGTTAGCATAGGCTTGACCATGAAAACAAGGGTCACAGGGGGCTCAGAGGCTGAAGATCAAATTATTTAGAAGGAGTGCCCTTTATGGCACCTTTGGGAATCTTGCTCAAACTTCTGGTACCATTGCTTGGTTTTTATCTAGTGCAGAAGTGGATTAAAAATGCCTTAAATCCTACACAGAATTATTCAGGCAATCCAGAGGAACGACATACCAGCGCAGGTGGTAAAAGTGCTGATGACATCATTGATATTTGCCCTGACTGTGGCAATGTTAAGCAAAAAAATCACAAATGTCAGTATAAGTCTGATTGTGAGTTTAACGCTTGAAACTGAATCATCATTCATATCAATTACTTACAATTCTTACCTTTAAAGCCACCTTTTCCTGAAGATCTAGTCTAGTCTAAGACAGAAAACCTATTTAAAAACTCTATATTAAAATTTTAACCTAAAAATATATTCCATCTTGTCGATAGATTTATAGGTGGATGAATCCGTCCACTCTAAAATCTATCGTTTTTGAATGGTGGATGTTCCCTCTCCAAAAAATTGGTTTTGAATGAAAGTAAATTAAAAACTGAATATTATAGTGGACCCCGTTTTTAGGACCATTTGATAAGTAAAACTCCTAAATGTAACATGCTGAATTTACATAAGGAG
>JABSRF010000073.1 GCA_013215275.1 Oligoflexales bacterium
AGAGTGCGCAATCACAGGCCAGAACTGTACTAAAATTAACCATCAATGGGTAGGACATTTATTTGGAGTTACCTAACATAGTTGCAGAGTATGGTCAATAGCTGTGAAATCCACCTTAACCCCTCGGAATGGTGCATTGAGGCCCTATTCCTTCGGTGAATTTTTTGAACACCATGGTCAACAGAGAGGGGCTTTCGCGGGTGGATAAACTGTACATAAAAATCTGATATTTATTTTATTTTAGTGAGAATACCTTGAGAAAATCAGGGTAAATTCCTTCACTTTTTATTTTTATCTTCATGGCTCCGATAGAGGTTTTGGAAGAAAACGAGGATAAATGATGTCCCACAAGTTCAAAATGAAGGTGAATGAGACAAGCAGGGGCTTACAGGCTTTCCTCGGAAGCAAGTACGTGATGATCGTTGACCCTTCCCCCAATTATAGAAATTCCTTAAAACAATTTATGCTTAACCTCAAAATGAAAAATATAAGGTGCGTTTCATCTGTAAAAGAAGCTCGCAGGGCAATGCTCACACTACCAATAGGCCTGCTAATTGTTGAATGGATTGGAAGTGAAGAAAATGGTTTGCAGTTCCACCGAAATTTATCTAGAGAGAAAAAAAATGAAATGATACCTTTTCTATTACTATCAGGAGAAAATCAGCGCCAAGATATTATCTTAGCCTCGGAAGTGGGGGTAATATCCTACTTATTGAAACCTTTCTCATTTGAAACCTTTGTAGAAAAAATATCAGCACTGCTTAATGAGGTCACAAACCCAAATCCCACAAAACAAAAACTTAGAAATGGCTTTCTAGCAATCGATGAAGACGAACTTTTAGATGCTCGCGATCTATTCTTCGAAGCATTAAGGCTCGACCCCAAATCAGCAAAAGCCTACAGTGGGTTGGCACATGTTGAGCTCAAGCAACAAAATTACCCAAAAGTGATCAATAATTTAAAAAAAGCCCTCGATTTGAATCCCAGCTTTTTAGAAGCTCACCGATTGCTCCTTGATGTCTATGAAAAAACACAGAACCATGATGGGATGATGGAACAAGCCAGCTTACTCCACCAAGAAAGCCCAGAAAATCCAAAGTACACCCTCATCTTGGCAACACTCTATTTAAAAAAGAAACAGTTGAATTTATCAGAGTCTTTTTTTCGCAAAACGATGCAGCTAGCACCTTCTTTGGCTGACTCCTATAAGGGGCTCGGTCATATTGCCGTGGAAAGAAAAAATTTTGAAAAGGCTGATAAGTTTTTCCAAAAAGCCTTAGATTTGGATCAAAATGATGTGAGCACCCTCAACTCTCTTGGCCTAACCTATATAAACCTAGGGCGATTTAGTGATGGTTTACAAAAATACCGTCAAGCTCTATCCCTGAAACCCAATGACCATAGAATTCTGTTCAATATCGCTCAGGCCTATGAAAAGCAAGAAGACAAAAAATCGGCCTATGAATACTATAAACGCTGCCTTATGGAGAAACCTGATTTTGATAAAGCATCTAGGGGACTCACCAGAACGAAAACAGACTCTCCTTAATCCTTTCTCATGCCCATCCGCGTGCAAGCAATCTAGAATCATCAAATTTTTACTGAGCTATCCAATTTTTTAGCTAATTTCCTCAGCTTTTTCAGTCCTGGCCTATCTTCCTGCTTAGGTTCTGCAGAAATAGCTTGGTTAGTGGTCTTTTTTGCGGGTTTAAGTGACTGGCCTACTTCAATTTTTTCCTTTAATTTTGTTTTTTCAATTTTTTTACTGTTTTCAGCATAGGACCTGAATCCTTCTTCAGTTTGCCTTTTATCTTGCTCAGCTACAAGACGCAGGTACCTTTGCTTCACACATTCTTCTGAAACACCGAACATGTTTGCCACCAATGCCTCATCTTTTAAGGTTTCATATGCTTTTAGAAACATCCCCTTCGGCATTAGCAGGCAAGCTGCAAAATCGTCGGCTCTTTCTTCCCGTTGAATATCTCGATTTTTTTTAATATCGGGATAATATGCCTGCTCATATCTAACCAAGGGAGAAATGGACTCCGACAGACCCCTAGTTGACAAATCTCCCATGGCAAGCTGGCTTTGAATATCGAATAGGAAATGGCCCAGCATGTGAGCCAACATAAATTGACGCTCAGACTTATTGAACCCATCAGATAGTATTAAGGAGACTTTAAATTTTCCATTCTGGTCCTCTACTAAAGTAGCACCGACATATTGGCTTAAAGGACCTCGACATACCGCAATTCCAAAATCCTCCACAAGGCCTTCCATATCTATCTGAGGTTTTTTTGCCAAATCTCCTCCGAAATACTGCCTGACCAGAACAGCTAGGTGCTCTCTTTGTCCCTTTTCAACACATGATTTTAATTGGGGAAATATAGCAAGCAATCATAGTCTCCTTAATAAAGTAGCCATTGGTCAGTGCTTCGCAGAAGCAAAACACTATGCTCACTTATAATTTTATCTGATTTCTACTCTACTAAGAAAGGGAGGAGACTTTTGTAAAATATGAAGACCTACTGGCAAGTAAGAATCCGGCACAGAATAGAGTCAAGACCATCCTGACACTAGAGTCTTGAAAGGCATTTTGAGTTAAGCCTACTAGTGAAAAGCTAGCGAATGTTTGCCTTCCCACCGCTCTTAATAATGGATTGGATTGCTTAAGTGCATACCATATATACCAAGAGAGCCACACTAAGAACCATGCCAAAGCGATTAGACCTCCATTTGCAAGAATTTGCAAAAACATATTGTGAGCTTCATAGGGCTTAGAAAAATCTTTCAACCCAATGGCCTGATAGTAAGGTAAGCGATAGCTAGTATCTAGGGTAAACCCATGCCCCGTCAATGGCCGTTCCTTGACCATGTTCCAGTGAACATGCCAAAATGCAAAGCGGTCATCCGGATAGTCACTGTGCTTATCGACCCCAACCTGAGAAAAGGTATTTACAAATTTCTGAGTGCAAGCGTTGGGAACCACAATCACCGCAGAGACAAAAACGACTCCCAGGCCAAGCACCAGATTTCTCAACCTTCCCTTTAGTGAAAAATATCCATTCCAGGCAAACAGACCAAATGCTGCTAGCTGAATCGTTCTTGAGCGTGTAAACCAAATGCAAACCAGAATCCCCAGAGCAAATAGCCACGACCAATGCTTATGGTAAGATTTGAAAAGCCAGTTGATTGCTAATGGCCATAGCAAAAAAGCCGCATATGCCAGTGTGAGGGGGTGGGAGTAAAACCCTCGGGGTCTGAAATGTTGTTCGAAAATAAATTGATTCCCCAAAATTCTCCACCCCCAAAGAGCTTGAGTCAAAGAGCACACTCCCCAAAGAAATCCAACTGAGGCTAGCACTTTGGAAAAACGACTCCACTCGGACTCTGATAAGCCCTCTCTATAGGAGAGCGAAAATAAAAGCGGTCCAATGATCCAATGTAGATAGCCGAATGGGTTGTGAAAAAAACCCGTCAAAGGATTTTTGGGGTTCAAATAAGTCGCTAAGAACACCCACCCCACAAATCCCAACGAGGCAAAAACTGGCCACTTGAGCTCAAAAAGCCCACGCTGAATCATTCCTTGATCCCTAAAATTAACGAGGACCACCATCAGAAGAATGCTAGTCAAGCTTGCCACAAAGTTCTGTAGAGCGATTCCAAAGGGAAATCCAAGCAAGCATAGGTAAACAGGTAGCAAGGTCCATACTGACCGTTTTTTTTCCACGACAATCTCCTATCACTGCTTTTTAACCAAGGAGTAACTTAGCAAAAGATACTCACTGAACCAAAAAAAAACCACACATCAATGCACCGACCATCGAGCAGTTTTTTTGGTAAGACCACGCCAAAAATAGATCATGCTGCCTGTTCTTTCAATGTAAAAAACAGCCCTGTCTCCTGGGATTTGGATCGTCCAAGAGAAATATCCTTGAAAGAAGATTTCAACCCAAATTTGAGATAGAAAGATGACGACTTTGTGCTTACTGGTAGTAAATCGAACCTAGGCACTCACGGAGTGTATCATGCTAATATTTATTCCAATTTGCCACAAGCCCGCAATTAACGGCGAAGAAATACTTGTCCTCAGGATGCTAGCTGCATAAGGCCTGCTGAAAGCTTTACGCGAACCACCTAACTATGACTAATCCATAAAATACCAAATCGAGCTCCTCTTTTGGTTTGGGGATGATGCATTGGGGTGCATTTCCAAGAGATATCTTGTTGTGCTGTGCTTACCCTTTACATAGAGGTGACCAAAAATTTGATCAGAAAGCTGCCTGGTCCATTTCACAAACCCATAAGCGGGAGACCATCAAGGCGAGGCCTGGCAAGCTAATCATTGCATCCACAAGGTAAGATTTACCACCCTGCTCTCATTACTTTTCTGCTCCCTCCATGCTCTGTGAGAAGCGCATACAGGGGATCTGGACCAAGACCCCTTAGGTACGAGTCAGTAAGTTATTAGGCTTAAGCTGGTGCAGCCACCAGGATAAGACTGTTCCGGTTTTTGAGTTCAAAGCTATCTTAATGAGATGCTCCAAGCTCTACCTTTCAGTGATTTGATGAGCCAGCAAATATGAGTAGACTTTAAGCGAAGGTGGGTAAAAAACTCTGGAATTCAGTCGTATTTATCAGCTGCGGGAAAAAATTATGCCAAAAAAAGCCTCAGCTGAGGCTTTCAAGCTATCACCGATATATGGTTGCCTATTTACAGTAGCATCTCTCTTAATGCTACTCTCTGCAGCAAGATACTTTGAAGTATTTCAATGTCCAATTCAGTTCTATACCAAGCATCAATTCACTTTTCTGAGGTGGCAGATTCTCTTGCCTGTAGCTGCAAACATCCTACAAAATACGAACCCATCACCGATCACTATCCAGCTAGTCTTGCTTTCTTTTCGAACCAATTGTGAGGGGAGCTCATGTCTTCACATCTGAAAAAGCAAGCTAGGCAAAACGCCTCTTTTCAGGGTACACACCCAAAGCACGAGAAGTGAATGCGGTGAAAAATCATCGATCAAATTAATCAGAACTGTGTTCATGGTTAAAAAAAACTTTTCTCTTTATTTCTTTTGTGTTTTAATCATCTAATCTAAGGGTCAAAGTCAAAGAAAAGTTGACTGCCATTTGAGAATGGGAGAGATTATTTGACTGTTCATAAAAGATCGAGGACTTCAAATTCCCCAATTTTTTTTGTGATAGGTAAAGATCGAAGCTGAACCTTGGAAACTTTTTGAGCTGAAAGATAAAAAATGTTAATGTTTGTTTACTATTTGTGTTAATATTAATATTAAGATGGGGTTTGTAAGTTATTTTTTTGAAAACCTCTTCCAAGCAACCAAAGGTGACCGTTAGCAATTTTAAACTTTGGTTTGAGAAGTTTTCTCAAAATTTCAATTGCAAAATGATGCTGAATGCCAAATAATGAATTTTCTGCTTTATTGCATCAACCAGTTATGAAATTTTGAAATGGCTTCTTTTAAATTAAGAATTGCTATTTTAAACCTTAATCAGCCATCTAAGGAGGAATGATTTGGCTAAGAAAAAAACAACCAAAAAAGCTGCTTCAAAGAAGAAAACAACCAAGAAGAAGAGCACTAAGAAAAAAGCTGCCGCTTCAAAAAAGTCGGCCAAGAAAAAAACTGTAGCTAAAAAAGCGAAGAAGAAAACGACTAAAAAGGCCGCTTCAAAGAAGAAGACCACGAAAAAAGTAACGAAGAAGAAGACGACTAAGAAAAAGGCCACTAAGAAAAAGACCACTAAGAAAGCTGCTAAGAAAAAAACCACTAAGAAGGCTACAAAGAAAAAGGCCACTAAGAAAAAAGCTACAAAGAAGAAGACCACTAAGAAAAAGGCTACAAAGAAAAAGACTACTAAAAAAGCAGCCAAGAAAAAGACCACTAAGAAAGCTACCAAGAAAAAGACTGCTAAAAAAGCAGCCAAGAAGAAGACCACTAAGAAGAAAGCCCGAAAAAAGTCCAAGTAAGCTTTGGACTTTTCTCCTGAGAGCTCCATGTCCATGGGCTCTCACAAACTCCCTTATTAAAATTTCTATTTAGACCAACTGGATTTTGACAGTATTGTGCTTGGGATGAGTCGTGACACAAGATTGCTTTCGCTTATTCTAACACCGCCTTCGGGTCCATGGCTTTTTGAACACCCTCTCCAATAAAATTTAGACATAAGATCATAAAAACCATAACAAAGAACGTGGATACAATGATCCACCAAGAGTGCAGGTTGGCCTTACCCTGCGCCAGAAGCTCACCTAAGCTAGGTGTTGGGGAAGGGACTCCTAAGCCCAAAAAATCCAAGGATGCTAAGCCTGTGATTGCTGCTGAAACTCTAAAGGGGAAAAAAGTGATCACCGGAGCGAGGGTATTGGGAAAGATATGAACCCACATAACCCTTAAACGACTGGCTCCCAAGGCAAGTGGACTCTGGACAAAATCATACTCTCGTGCCTTCAAAAACTCAGCTCTAACATAAGCTGCTAAACCCATCCAGCCCATCATAGCCATGAGTACTAACATAATATAGATGGAAGGCTCAAAGATCGAAGTTAGGATAATTAAAATAAAAAGCTCCGGCAGAG
Organism: Oligoflexales bacterium; assembly: GCA_013215275.1. Taxonomy (GTDB): domain Bacteria; phylum Bdellovibrionota_B; class Oligoflexia; order Oligoflexales; family Bog-1112; genus JABSRF01. The sequence continues at coordinate 6,602 of JABSRF010000073.1, forward strand.
AGGACCATATTTCTGTTATTCTTTGAAAAAAAAGATCAAATGCTCCTCCGAGATAGCCTTGGAGAGCTCCAGCAACGATCCCAAAAAAAATCCCTAGCAGTGAGAGCACTAAACCAAAAAGCAAACTGATCCTAAATCCAAAGATTAGGCGAGCTAAAACATCCCGAGCCCTGTCATCGGTCCCAAGCAAATGCCTGTTGTCAGGCTTTGACGGAGCAGGTTCTTCTAGATCAAAGTCTACTTCTGTTGGACCAAAGCGTATTGGAGCCCACAGGGCCCAGTTACCATGACTAGTCAAACTTTCCAAAATTTCTTCGTCCTTGTAGTCAGTCTCGGTTTCAAAAAAACCTCCGAATTTTGTCTCCGGATAAACCTTAAAAACTGGAAAAAGGTATTCATTTTCATATTTCAATATCAGAGGCTTATGGTTACAGATAAACTCAGCAAATAGTGAGATAAAAAGCGAGAGCCCAAGAAGAATGAGGCTGTAGAACCCCCTTCGATGAGAGCAAAATAATTCCCAACGCCTACGTGTCATCCGATTAAAAATTGCCATAAATCCACTCTTTAGTCTTTAGAGGTTTCAAAGCTGATTCTCGGATCCACCAGCACATACATTATGTCGCTAAGTAAGTTGCCAATAATATAAAGTAAAGAAAAGAAAAATAGATTAGCCATAACCACTGGGTAGTCACGTTTTATAACAGACTCATAAGACAAGAGCCCAAGCCCATCTAAGGAAAATAATGTTTCAATCAGCAAGGAGGAGCCAAAAAAGATGGTTAAAAAACCACCAGCAAACCCTGTCACTAAGGGTATCATTGCGTTGCGAAGCACGTGCTTCCATATGATAACCCTCTCGGTTAAGCCTTTGCTGCGGGCAGTTAAGACGTATTGCTGCTTAATGTGTTCCAAGACAGTATTACGGGTTAAGTTGGTCATCACTGCGAAACTTCCAATGGTCATGCAGGTAATTGGCAGGACCAAGTGATGTAAATAGTCCAGGAATTTACCCACTGGGGTAAGGCTATCAAAGTTGTCAGATACGAGTCCACGGATTGGAAATACATCCCAAAAACTTCCACCTCCAAAAAGTACAATGAGAAAGACACCCAGGACAAAGCCAGGGACAGAATAGCCAATTAGGACAATAATGCTCGTCACTACGTCGAAGGTACTACCTACCTTAACCCCCTTGGCAATTCCTAAAGGAATACAAATCAGATAGGTAAGCAAAAAAGAAATCACACCCAATGACACCGAAACTGGTAGTTTATCCTTCACCAGGTCTATCACTTTTCGATGATAAAAATAAGACTCTCCAAACTGAAATGTAAAAAGCTTATAGCACCAATTAAAAAACCTTTGATGCAAGGGCTTATCAAATCCATACAACTTTCTCAGTTGTTCAATTTGCTCTTGATCTACCCCTCGTTTGTTAAGCTTGTCACCGATGCCTCCTCCTGCTGAGCCTGACACCTCTCCACCTTGCCCTCCAACTCTAGCCATGATCATTTGTTCAACGGGACCTCCGGGGACAATCTGAATAATCAAAAATGTCGCCAAAACGATGCCCAATAATGTGGGTATAAATAATAGAATGCGTTTGAGACAGTATACGAGCATATTATTTTTTGATCTCTAAAGGTTTACCTGCTTTTCTTGCTGCTTCTAGCCCCTTGAGTTTTGGGAAATCAGTCCACATATACTCTATGTAGGTGAAAGGGTTGTAATACCTTGGAAACTTTTCTGGATGGGAAAACTTGTTCCACACTGCAATGCGATGTGAGGTGCTATGCCAGTTATGCACAGTGATATGCAGATGGTAAAGAACTCGATCTAATGCATGAGTGAATAGCCTCAGCTCCTGCTCATTTTTTGCGTAGATAATTTTATTAATAAGAGCGTCAATCACTTTGTTCTCCAGACCATAGTGATTACGAGAGTACTTGCGATTTGCTTCGGATGAGTGCCAATAATCAATTTGCTCATTCCCAGGCGACTGAGATTGACCAATCGAAAGGACAATCATATCAAATTCTCTATTTTGCAATCTTCTTTGATAAACGGAGCTTTCCTCTACGTCCATCCTGCCAACAATCCCAATCCGTTTGAGGTTTTTCAAAAACGGCTCAACAACCCTTGCCATCATTTGGCTGGAAAGAAGAAACCGGAACTCAAGCTTTTTGCCATCCTTTTCCATAACTCCGTTTTTCAATTGGTAGCCTGCTTTGCTTAAAAGTTTAATAGCAAGCTTCAGACGTTTTTTTATGCTCAAACCCTGCCCCAAACTACCCATGCCGAGCGAAAAAACTTCATCTGGCATGGTATCTGGGTGCTGTTTTGCTAACTCCTTAAGAACTTCAAGCTCCTTACCTTCTGGCAAGCCTGTGGCTTTGAGAGGTGAATTTTCAAAGAAACTATTGTTTTGTTTGTATTGGCCATAAAACAGTGCCTTATTAGTCCACTTGAAGTCAAAAGCCAATGCAATTGCCTTGCGTACAGCAATATCTTTGAAAAATGGCTTGCGCAGATTAAAATAGAATCCCTGTGAGCCTTGATTATTTTCATGCTGCCAAAGCTCTTTTTTGATCCAATTCAGCTGATCAAACTTTTTTCCCTCCAAATCCTTAGCCCAAATCTTTGAACTATAGCAGATATATAAATCGAACTCGCCCTTTTTAAAGGCTTCCACCAAGGTTGTTGGGTCCTTGTAATACTTGACAACCACACGATCAAAGTTGAATCGGCCTTGGTAAAAAGGATCAGATTCACCCCAAAACTTTTGGTTACGTTGATAAACAACAGAGCTTCCTCGGTCAAACTCCTTGATAACATATGGGCCAGAGCCTAGGGCAGTGTCACTATAATCCTTTGAAAAATCCCCTTTGCTATAGATATGCTTAGGCAAAATCGTAATCTGAGTCGCGATTGCGGGGAGCTCTGTGTTCTCTCGGGCAAATATCATTTTCACAGTATGGCTATCTACCACTTCAAGGGCCTTGATGTCAGCCCAATAAGATTTATAGAAAGCATTAACATGATCGGATCGAAATAGGTCGAAGCTAAATTTCACATCTTCCGCAGTCACTGGCTTGCCATCTGAAAACTTTGCCTGTTTTTTTAATTTAATCATCATAGACATTTTGTCGTCTGCAAGGGTGAAAGACTCTGCTAGCTCAGGGTATTGACTAAATGTTTCATCAAGAGTTGATTGCCCAAGGTTTTGAAAAACTAGATTCGACAGCAGAAGGGGTGATATCCCTTTTGTGGAATATGGATTCAAGGTATCAAAGCTTCCCGTAAACCCTAAAACTAAGCTCCCACCTTTGGGCGCCTTAGGGTCTGTATAATCAAGATGAGTAAATCCGTTTTTGTATTTAGGGGTACCATGAACAGCAATACCCTCCCAGCCGAGCGCAACCGTATGCCTCAAGAAAAAAACTAGCAACAAGCAAAGGGATTTTTTCACCATCTCTCTTCTTTCTAACCCAGCTTTTGGGCTTAACATTCAAAAAGTGATTGGATGCTCATTTAAAAAACAATTCTGCCATTTACCTCCCTAATCATACCTTAGGTTCCCATCAGTTTGCTTTGGCAAGACAGCACCATAAAAATATAGATTGTTTTTTTAGCACCTTATTAAAAATAAATGCTAAAAGAGGCCTGACTAGACCGGCAAAAACGCCCTATTAGAAACCACCCACAATGGCAGAATCACAGCAAACTGTACTGAGGTGGGCAGAAATGAGTCTGATAAAGGCGGACGACCCGTAAGCGATTTAGCCTTGAAACCTCTGCTCCCTATGGCTCATACTAGGATGTCCTTCACTGTAACCTAGGTAAGGGAGAGCAAGGGTGAGTTTCAGGGCACGATTTTTATATTATTTAAGCTATTCTAGTTTGGTCAAACGCATCCGCTATGACCTAGCAAAGGAAACGGTGATTGGATTCTGTAGTCTGATTATAATTTCTTTGTTTTACTATATTTTCAATGACTTCCTAAATATTGAGATTCAAAAAATTTCTTTAAAGATGCGGGATAGCTTCGCTTACTATTTAGCCAATGCCATTATCTTATTATCTGCAATAGCCGCTGGTCGCAGTATTCGCAGCGAAAGGCTCGATTCACGCTCTTGCGGAAATGCTTTCAAATACCTAGGAGAAGACCCGAAAGTCTTGAGAGACTATTGGCTTTTAAGAATCCCCAGCAAAATATTAATGTTTTATATCCCTACTTGGTTTGTTTGCTTTTATAGTCTAGTTGACTGGCCTTGGGTGCAGATTGCGATATCTGTGATCGGCATGCTCGTGATCAGTTTAGCACTCATCTTTTACCCTAATTCCAGAGGTGAACAATCTGAAACAAGAGCATCCAATCGCTCTATTTTAAAGAATCGGGTTTACAGTGCATCGAGCGCTCTGCTCATCTGGCGACTGAAGCAACTGTTCAAAAGAAACAGACTTGCTCAAGTTTGCCTACTGACGAGTACCCTGTTTTCAGCTTCTTTATTGGTGTTGCCTAACCCAATTGAAGCATTTGTTGTTTTTTTAAGTCTAATAGCAGGGATACAAGTAGCCTTCGCACTGAGTTTTCAAGTCGCATCCGACCTCTCCTACTCATGGATTGAAAAAAACCTTGGAGTCTCCCACGAGCACTACCTTGCCACGCTCTTTAAACTTTCTTTGATCCTCGGATCATTAAGCGGTACTACGTCAATGATTTTCTATGGCATCAACAACATATTGATATTAGGAAACGTAAGTTGGCAGATACTTTTGAAGATATTCTTTATTGGGATGACACCCGCATTTATGGTGCCAAACATCATATTCCAAATTGATGGTCGCCGAACTTTTATTCAAATCCTAAATATTATCTTGGCTTCACTATTTGTAGGCACCGCAATTTTTGCCAACCTAGCTGGTGTGTTGCTGTTGCCCCTGATTGCGTATTACGGGGTAACGTCACAGCAAGGCCGCTTCTACCGAGCATAAACTCTACGCGGAAAACAAAGGAACATCGATGGATTCACTGTTAGCAGTAAAAGATTTAACTAAAAAATACCCGTCAGGGTTTCAATTTGGGAGTGCCAATTTTGGTCTGCCTGGTGGTTCTACAGTCGCATTTCTAGGCCCAAATGGAGCTGGTAAATCTACTTTGTTTCAAATGCTGACTGGCAACCTTGACCCTAGCTCAGGTAGCATCACCATATCAGGCTCTAAGTTGAATCCAGATGCATTCGAATTAAAGCGAGCTGTTGGCTATCTGCCTCAGCATCTGCAACTACCAAGGTGGGTATCAGCACGAGAGGTTCTTAGGTATGCAGCCAGCCTTTACCAACTTGAGGACCCGGTCAAACAAATCAATGAAATGATGGAGCGCTGGGACTGCCTAGCTTATGAAAACCAACCTCTCGCTTCCTGCTCCCATGGCATGCAGAAACGGGTAGGCTTGGCACTGGCAAACCTTCACACTCCGAAGCTCCTTATTTTGGATGAGCCCTTTTCTGGTCTTGACCTTTATCATATGCGCACCCTCGAAGACCTGATCTTATCGAGAAGAAAAGCAGGGCTAGCTACCATCATCAGCACCCATATCACACCCTTTGTGGCAAAGCTTTGCGAGCAAGTATACATTATAAAGGTGGGGCAAGTCAGCAAGTTGGAGAACTGGGCAGACCATTCCTACGAAGATAAAATTAAGCTTATTGAAGACAAATTTTTTTAGCTTTGTGAATAATCGTTCTGCCGTTCTAGGGATAATCTTCACTCCTCAATTTCAATTTTTGCCACTACAATCTAGGAATGCAACGACTCAACCCTCTAGCAAAACGTACGATCACCAAAGATCTCAGCACGCTCCTCCTGGTGTCTATCTCTGTTTTTTTTGTTTTTGCTTGCCTCATAGAGATCGCCTTTCTCAGAAAGGCAGACCAACACTTTTTAAAAAAGCAGGCTCAAACCATCATCGAAAATGCGTCTGGCGTGATAGCTCAACCTTTATGGGCCCTTGATACTCAGGTAATAGCCAGCATCATTGATCAGTACAATAATTTTGAGCAAGTTAATAAGATTATGGTATTGGATGAAAATAATAATGCGATTGCAAGTTTTGTCCGTAAGCAATCCAATTCAGGCTTTTTTCTTAGGAAAGATGTCATCTTTAAGAAAGCTAATGTTGGTAGTATACAGATTCATTTTTCCAAGACGATCCCGGAAAAACAAGAAAACTACGCACTCATAGCACTTTTAACCCTCATCGGCCTTCTATCCATTTGCCTCATTACCACGGCCTTTGTATTGAAGAAGTTTTTATCGAAACCTTTAAACGATGTGATCTCCAAAATGGAATCTATCAGCAGTGGACAAAAAGCAAGAATTTTGTCACTACCACCTCAATCAGAGCTATCGAATATTGCTCACCAGACCAATATCATGGCAGATGCAATATCAAATCGTGAGGAAAACCTTAGAAATCAAAAACTAAGACTGATCAAAATAAATGATGCAATCACGTCTTTGACCAAAGCTAGTAGCATTAGCGAACTCATCGAGGCATCAGTGGAAATTCTATTGGGCGTTTCCGGAGCAAAAAGCTGCATTTTTTACCCTAAACCAGAAGTTCAGCTTGATTATTCCGTTGATAAACTCCTACCTTTTTCAGCAACAGCTGGAGACACCCATGAAGGATTAACTGAGCCAACTATAGAATTGAAACTAGAATTAGGCATACAATCTAAAACAATTGGAACCTATAAGCTTTCGGGAAGTAGAGGCAATGAAGAGGTAATAAGAAGAGACCTCACCACTATTATTTCTTTGATTGAAGAATCGATGACTAAGCTTCAAAATATTAAAGCCAATATGATGAATTTGGCAGAAATGAAAATCGCCCAAACTGTGCAAGAAGGCATGCTACTCTCTGACCAAAGTGCGACTCCGGAGCTTGACATTGCTTTTTTGTACCAGCCAATGAACAGAATTGGTGGAGACTGGTTTAGAGTTTGGTCATCGCCTGACGCAACAGACTATTACTTTATGATGGGAGATGTGACCGGGCATGGAGTTGGCTCCGGGCTCGTGACAACAGCAGTCAACGGAACACTGCAAACCCTGGAATATCTCGTAAACGAGAACAGCTTAAAAACCGGCTTAAGCCCTGAAAACATTATGGATGTTCTTAATCACCTTATTGGAAGTATATCAGGTTCTTCAAGTTTGCACATGACCTGCGTCGTGGCTAAACTGTCTCTTAAAAAGAATGAGCTAAGACTCTGTAATGCAGGTCATACCTTTCCTCTTATTCTAGAAAACACAAATAAAGAGGTGCATATTACCCCCCTTACGAAGCACCTGCAGCCAATGCTCGGGGAGGAGTTTAGCAAAGATTTCAAATATCAGTCCGCACAGTACACGATTAAAAATGAGGCTTACTTACTATTGTTTACTGACGGTCTTTTAGAAGCACAAAATGAACAGCGGCAAGCATTTTCAAGGCGTTTCATTAGGATTTTGAAACAAATGCATGATGTTGCTGACTCTGAAGGTTTCAAGCAGGCTATCAACGAAAAGCTAACGGAGCACTGCCAGAATTCGGGCCTCAATGACGATATCTGCCTAGTGGTCGTAAAAAAAGAGCCAAAACAGGTTCAGCAAGACAATATTTAGGTAACTCCAAATAAATGTCCTACCCATTGATGGTTAATTTTAGTACAGTTCTGGCCTGTGATTGCGCACTCT
>JABSRF010000074.1 GCA_013215275.1 Oligoflexales bacterium
ATATTTTTTTCAAGTACAATTTTTCTTTGAATTTTGGACGGCAAGATTAATTTTGCATTTTCTTATTGAATTCAAGATCACGCAGAAGGTCTAGAGCAGCTGCTAAAGCTGGAGTGCTTGAGGTCGAACCGGCAAAGATTCCTATAGCGAGATCCCTTGGAATGTTAAAAGCATAGCAAGAAAAAATGATCGTTAAACTTGCTAGAAAGACCATAAATATTGATGTTTTTACGAGGGATGTTCCGTGGGCTATCAGGGTGGTGAAGAAGGTGGGGCCTGCACTAACTCCCACACTGAAAATGAAAAAGACTAAGCCGAGGTTCCCTACCCCTGATGGAATTGTGAAGTGGAAGTGACCAAAGATTAGGGCTATAAAGAGTATGCCACTGCTGTCTAACGAAATTCCCCCAATCCTTATTTTTCCCAAAATTAAGCCTAAACAGATAATACAAAACAGAGATATGAATTGATTTCCCAAAAGTATCTGCATCAAACCTATTGGAGAGTCAGATTTTTCTTGTTTTTTAGTGCTTGAGATGATCTGAGCTTGAGAGTACTGTTTCTCTGCCTCCAATACTACACTCTGAATCGAGCCCTTTTCAAATCTGATCATCTGAGGTTCGACAGCAGCCTGTTGTTCATAGTGATCAAAATAGTCAAATTCGATGGGGCCCTCAATCGATGGGAATGAGTAGTGCCTCAGGGCTTTTAAAAGTGGCATGCCTGAGTTTTGGGATGCTTCGATAGCCTTTGCTCCGACTTGCAATGCTGAGTATGCTTTGATGCTGTGATAACTTGGCCCTAAAGCCCAGGATCCCTCACCATATTTGAGCTTGAAACGTTTGCTGAACGCTGCCATGTCCGGATTTTGTGAATCACTACTGAGTGGGGACAAGAGATAAAATTTATCTGAAAATGTTTTTAAATACTGGTGGAAAATTGGAGTCAAGAAGCCACCAGCGTAGCCCACGACCGTATTCTCTCCTGAGAGTTGCCGCGTTAGCTTGCTAGCTATGAGTGGGTTTCGGTGTATTAGAACAACGACCTTGTTTGCAATCAGCTTTTTCTTTTTGGCTTCTTGGCTTAGAATGCGGGAGTTGTAACCTAGGTACTCAACCTTTTTGTAAACCTTTTTCAACGAATGATAGAAGTCTTTGGCAAACAGGCTGTCTTCAGCAATGACCAGGATTCCGTTGCTGAGGTGAGATTTAGCGTGAACCTTGGAAAAACTCATCAGGGTTTTGCTTAAAACTCCAGCAGGAACCGCAGTGCGAAACACATTTTTTTTGCCGCTTTCAGGGATGGAGTCCAAGGTCGCATAGGGCAGGATTATTGGGATAGGCTGCTTTGCTAGTAGTTCAATGGTTTCCTTTGATAATTCACTGCTGTAAGGGCCTATGATGAGGTCAGGCTTCCATTCCTGTAAAACCTTTTTATTGAACAATAATCGAGTTGATGGAATTGCTTTTCCAGTATCAAAATAGCGAACCTTGATAGACTTTAATGACCTTGCAAGGTCTATTTCCGCCAATGTGTAGCCCTTCATCTGAAGGTCGCCATAAGCGGCGTTCTCTCCATTTTGGGGCACGAGGACTGCAATTCTTTTATAGCTTTTCTGTCCAAAAGCAAGGCCTTGGATGTTTAAGGTAATGAGAGCAACAAGAAGAAGGTACCTGTAGATGAACATAAAAGAAGCACTCCAAGGAAGAGTTCCGGTATAAAAAATTCTAAGTCTCAATAGAACTCATATTCTAGATATTAGTTTTGTGATAAATAACAAGGATTTTTAGTTTGTTCGACCTAGTATCAATAAGTTTAATAAGTTAAGCGGTGAGCTGTGGGCTCACTGCTAAGGGCTGTAAGGCAGTCTATCTTTACTCATGATCGCTAGTGACGGTTAGTGTTTCAACTTTTTCTTCTTGTAAAAGGTCAACCCCTCGACATCACCATGAAGATGCTGCTGGCAAATTGGGCACGTTACCGGTATGGGTTCCTTATTCAATGAAATGTTTTCTCTTGATTTTTGTTTTGTCCATTCAATCCATTCCAATAGGGATTGTTTATAAAAAAAGTGATTGCAGGGAGTCATTGCGATGACTGAGTTGATTGGGAGCTCATCAAACTCTTCTGAAGCAATAGGGCATTCAAAGGCATAATCGATTTTTTTTCTAAGAGTCTCTTCTTCTGCCTTTGGCAATCTTACGGTCGTCTTCAAAATCTTTGAAGCAAGCCAAGATCGATTCACCACTTTTTTCCATATGTATTCTTCTCCAAAACTGATGTTAGTGTGGTAAGCCATAAGCATGGTCAAGAAAATTAAACGAGTCAACTTGTTCACCTCAATGCCTCCTTTTTGATTAAAGGCAATCGGATTAATGATGGGTCATAATTTATTTTAAATTTTTCGGGAAAACTAGAAAAAAGATCTTAGACGAGATTATTCTTCATGAGGAAGTCTTTCGTGGAAAGACATAAACTTCTTGTAAGGACTATAAAAACGTAGATTAGAGACCTGAGAGCTATAAATACAAGCATAGTTGCAGACCTGATTTGCAAAACGAGAGCGCTCTAATCCCACCTTCATAAGCTCCCCCCACAATGGATGAAATTTAGAATCGCGTTCATCTATAAGGACTTTTATATTTTTTTCTAGTTGTTTTAACTGGTCTTTTTTACTATCTAACTTTTCAGTGAGCTTCATACTTGCAGATTCGAGGCTCTGCACCTTCTTTTCATCACTTTTCAAACTTGCTTTGATTGCTTGTCTTTTGTTTGCAGCTAGGATCGACCTTATCTTTTGCAGTTCTTCATCTAGCTTTTCCCTGTCATCTAGTTTATCATTAATCTCTTTGGTAAATTTTTTGACCTCATCATGCTTTGGTACCTCTAGGTTCAACTCCTCAACCACCAGCATAGTTCTCCAGTTGAATAGGCCTTTTGATTGAATGATATCCCCATATATATGGTCTCCCACATATAATATTTCATCTCCATTGTAGCCTGTTAACTGTTCGAACGTTTTCGCATTTCCTCCATAATAGATCTTAGAGGAGTCAAGGTCGCCACTATGTATTTTCAATAAACCAGATTGTTCAATGACCTCAAAAAAGGGTTGGCTACCATTAAAAAATCCAGGCTTCCCACCTCCAACGATAATGTATTGCCAATAATCCTTCCAAGATGGAAATTCATCATGCCCATCCGCAAGTAAGTAATTCATAATAACATTGGTGTAGGAGTAGTGAGAGTTCGTGAGCAAAAAGAGTTTTTTGCCAGCATCTAGTAGGCGAACGAGGGTGGTTGCAAGGTAACGGTCTCGATGGATGTACTTTTCAGGGTCACTTAATACCTTTGTTTTGATCGTTCCATCTCGATGACTAAGGTCTATGAATTTTCTTAAATCAGAGTACACTTCTGCAAATGACTTTTCGATTTTTCCAGGGTTTTTGTTCATATAGTCGACAATTTCGATGAATAACTGAACCTCACTTAACGCGAAAAATGTATCCACAGATAAAAAGTCTTGGGCTCTGATGCTATGCTTGTTATACAGCGAGTAACGGTCATCTTTCGTGAGTCTAGTGTGGCCGTGATAGGCATCTTTGACATACTTATGACCATCAACCCTGAGAATATTCCCTCGTTCTCGATCGACAATCAAGCCTCTAATGGCATAGTCTTTTTTGAACGTTAACGAGGATAATTCCTCAGGGTAGCCTGCATCTATGAACTTTTTCAATGTTTCTTGAAAAGCCAAATTCTCAAAGCTTTGATGGTAGGGAGCCAAGGTATGATCCATATCAAATCCAATCAGCTTGATATGGCCAAAGTTTAGAGAGCGATTAACGAATATCCTATTTTTGCTTTGGATACCGGTCTTAGGTAATGACTCTTTCACGTGCCAAAATCTCCAGTGTGTTAAAAAAACCTAATTCCTACTTGGATTGATTTTTCTCTTTTTATATTCATTAGATTTCGGGTATATATAATTTCACCGCTATGACTGATGTGCTGCTCATTATCGATCAAGACCTTAAGCTCAGGAAGGTGGGTTCCTGGTTTAAATAAATTAGATTCAAAGTAGTTTCGAACAGAGACCCCTGAAGCAGACAGGTCTATAACCGGTTTGCGTAGGATCGTTTGCATATCATAAGGATTTAGGATTTCACAAATTACTTTCTGTCCTTCAGAGAATGAAAACCTTTGTTCCTGCCTGATATTTTTTAAAAGGCTAGCATGCTTGATGGGGAATAGGATATGCTCTCCGTCGGATTCGATTTGTTCGCAGTGAAACCTATGAGTCGAAACCTGTAGGAAATAGTTTTTTGACTCCATAATATCTTTAATATATTCCGGAGAAACAGCGTTAAAAACTGTGAAATAGTGTTTGTTCTGAGCTATGATCCGCGTTTGGAATGTGATGGGTACGTTTTTAGTTGTGAAATAAACAGAGTCCTTTTTTTGGATAGCATTCTTAATTAGCTTAAAGGTTTTGTCATCTAAGTCCATGATATTCTATCCTTTTCGATGTTAACTTTTTTGGTTCCCTAAAAGTTTTTAAGCCAGAATCGCTATTAAATGGGAATGTGTAGGTCCAATTAATCTGTGCTTTTAGGTGATTGATCGTCCTGGGGCGTGAATATTTATTCTCGTTGCGGGAAAAATAGAAGGAAAATCCAAACCTATGATGAATATTTGGGCTGAAGGTATTTGAGAAAGAAAAAAATGACCCAGTTTCCTTACGTTTGCGCGACGATACACTTAAATTTGGTCCTGAAGTAAACAAGCTTTGGTGTCTGTACAGATCATTAAAAACCCCTAGGGAGGTGTTGAAAACTAGCTCACGACTTGCCCTAAGAGAGTTTGAAACCACCAGCCCTGTGCGCTCAAAGTCTTCCAATGGGTCTCCAAGTCGATGATGCTCTTTGAAAAGGTCAAGATTTATGGTGTTAAATGCTGCTTGCCTGTACTGGTAATTTATCCCGAAGCTTCCTTTAGGGCTTCGGGTCTCCAGATGATAGGATTGGTAGGATTGTTCGGGTTGGAGGTACGAGTACTCCTTAAAAAAATCGAAATAAAATCGCAGATTATGAGCATAATCCAGATCCCATGACGCCTGTGGCTTTATTTGAATCCAATCTTTGAGCAAATAACTATTAGCTTTGTGCAGGCCTCGTTCTTCTTGCATTAGATGCTTGCTGCCAGCCAGCTTCATGCTTTTAGCCATCCATAGTAAAAAAGAGATGTTGGGAGATATCGATGTCTTAGAGTCTAGATACACTCTATGCTCTCTCTCTAGCAGGTCAGCATTCTTCAGAAGGCGGCCAGAAGCGTTTAAAGGCTTGCGAATAAAATCGATCAAACTACTACTATCAGTATACCATTCTTGCGAGTATTGGTAAGCGGCAACGGCTTTTGTTTTCTTGAATAGGAATGGACCAAACTCTAGACCAATAAAAGATTGGACAGCCTCCTGCTCCTTGTTGTGTTCCTTGAATTGATCTCTTCGTGTAGGTAAGCTGCTTTGAAACCTTGAATACACCATTCCTAGCCCTAGCTCTATGGTCCTTATAGGAATGAATTCTTGGAGAGAAAAGCTGGTTGCGGTACAGTCTTCAGGTGGGTTGACACCCGAGCAGTTAGGCTTTATCGATGAAGGCGTTTTTGAACTGTCCGTATTTTGTGCAATGACGTTTGGGCCCAAAAGGAAGTATAAGAATCCAAAAAGAATAAATGCTTTCGAACACTTTTCAATTTTAGAAATTAGATGATATGACACTGTTTTTATCCAACAAACTAGGTTCAGGTGATAGCCCAGAGGCGCCGGCAAACTTATTCTTGGGTTTACATTTATCTGGTTCAAACTCCCAAAGGACAGCAGCTGTTATCCTTAAGCATGATAAAACCCAGAAAGCTCCCGAGATAGAAGGAGTATATGAAAAGATTGGCTCCATTGGCAGTATATTTTCAGATGAACGTTTGCTGACAATTATTGTGAATAAGAATTTAAGGCGAGTCATTTTTACTGATGTGCCCTTGAGTTTGCCTCCTTGCGGGCTCTGTGAAAGGCCAGTTTGTCCTGGGGTTGTAGAATGTCATGATTTGGCAGTCGCATATATGCTGAGACTGAGCCAAACAAGCCGAAACCCGCAGAAGAGAAGGAAAAAAAGACCCTTAAACCCTCAAAGTCAGCGCCTTTGGGATATGGCTCATCTGGATGACGATCGATTTACTGGCCTAGACCCCTCATACAACTCGGGAAAGTCGTCACTTTACATTCGTATCAAAGCATTCAAAAAACGAATCTTAGCTTTAAGTAAACAACACGAACTCCTTGAGACTTCAGTGCCTCACGTCCTTGCGGTTCTCGCTGCTGATTTTGGGTTTCCCAAAGAAAGCTGTCTTCGCTATCGAAGTTTTGATCGTGGCCTGTCTCATAGGGAAAAAATCTTCAGTGAATTCGTAAAGAGGTCCTGGGTAAAATCCAGTAGTGACGACTTAAAAGAGCGAGTCGTAAGCTCTGTTGACGTATTTCACGCATTTATTTGCTCATTTTTAAATACTTTTTATCATAATAAAATGGTGACCCAGCCTCCTGATGAGGTTTACACCTCGCAAGGTTGGATTTATCTTCCCCAGGATGATTCAAATCAGGATCACCCAAAGTAGTTTATTTGTACCAGTTTTAAATAGCTCCTTTTACAAATTAAAATCTGATTCTTTGGGCATTTGTATACTTAAGCCGGTCAATTCCTTCACTATAGATGTTTTAAGGTCACGCTCTCATGGCCGATGAGGCATAGTGAAACAGAGGAGGAAACTTTGCGAGTACTGATGGCTGGGGCTACTAATAAGGGCCGCACTAGAAAAACAAATCAAGATAGCATTTTTTATGATCAACAAATGGGTGTTGGTATCGTCGCAGATGGCATAGGTGGTCGTAAGGGGGGTGAGGTCGCCTCTAGTATGGCAGTCGCACATGTTAGAAATGCAATCAAAAACTCTCGTTTGATTAGGCATGAAGAGGTTAGGCCTTTTATGATCAATGCAGTTGACAATGCCAATTTAGCAATCATTGCGAGGGGGGAGCATGACCCTACCTTTGCTGGTATGGGCACCACTCTTGAAAGCTTGTTGTTTTTGAATGACCGCTTATACCTTGCACATGTAGGAGACTCACGTACCTACCTGTATTTTAATGCAAAATTATGGCAGATCACGCTTGATCACAATGTCCAAAACTTCCTTGAACGAGGGTGGCTCAAGTCTGGGAGCTTACCCCAAGACTGGAAAGGACAAGCCTTAGTACGAGCCTTAGGCTTGTCAGTGCACTGTGAAATTGATGTCTATCATAAGGTGATTAAGCCTGGAGAGATATACCTGACAGCGTCTGATGGGCTTTTTGATATGGTCTCAGACCATGAGATCTGTCATTTAGTAAAAAGCTACTTTAATGATTTGAAAAAGATCCCTGAAATTTTAATTAATGAGGCGAACCGAAAGGGCGGTAGAGACAATATTACTGTCTTGATTTGTAAGGTTGTAGAAGACTAATGGCAAGAAAACTCTATTTAGTGCGTAGAAACCTAGAGACCATTTTTGGTCCTATGGACTTTGACGAGTTCAAGGATGGTTTTGAGCATATGGAGTTTGGTCTACAGGATGAGATCGCAAGTCATTGCTCGAAATGGGTATTCCTTGAAAATACACGTTTGCTTAAGCGAAAATATCCAGAAATTCATGAGTATGTTTACCAAAATTTACGGACCTGGAGTGATGGCTTACAGAATAAAATTTATGATACCCGACATAACCGGCCTCCTTCACCTAAGAAATCGAAGAAGGCTCTGATCTTTTTATTTTTGGCATTGACGGCATTGGCTGGTTATTTTGTTCATAAAGAGGGGCTGTTGACGGATCTTACGCTGAGCAGGTCAAAGAACTTCACGATTAATGATGCAAATAAGTTATTGAAAGAAGATAAAATTTCGGTCTTAGAAGAGAAGATGAAGGTTAATATTCAGGATATCCTAACCAGTAATAAAGGCTCTGATCTTTATGCTTGGCTACCCATTATTCGTTGGTATGCCTACCATCAGGATGGAGAATTAACCGGAGTTCCTCCCCAGTTTCTAAAAGGCACGGTCGATGAGATATCGCCAGATGATTGCTCAATGGCATCCCTACGGGATATGTTCTTTGATAGCGTTCCACAGTGGAGGGATCTTCTCATCCGCAGACAACTTGTGGATGGAGATTGGGCCAGGTTGCTAGCTTGGGATCCTCATTGGATCAAAAGAAGAATTCAGGCAGGGTGGGTTAAGCCGGAAAGCTATTTGGGTGCATGCGTATACATGGGGCTCAGGGTTTTTTATAGCATTGCAAATGACCAAGAGTTTATGGCTCGAATCCAGAGTGTTTACAAGGATAGTAGCAACTTCTTCATTCATACCATTAGAAACAGGCTTGCTTGGTTGTCGTACATTATCAATGGGACCACCAAGCCGAAGATTGGATTCGAGAAAAAACAGACAGATCTAATTTCTATTTGGTCCTGTATGGAAAATGCGCTCCAGGTTGCAGATCTAAAACGCTGCTATGAGTTTGGAGGAGGGCGCGGAGCTGAGTGGAAAGTCTACACAGATTATCGATACCTTTTTAACTTGGTTAAACCCCTCATGTTTGACGAACAAACGGGAAAGACCCTTCTTGGTCAATTTGATGAGCGCATCCTAAGCATCATCAAAAACTCTGATCCTTACACCCAGCTAGATATTCGTGCTGAGGTGAGCTTTTTAAGGCATTATTTTAAAGAAAAAGGTGATGTGTATAAAAGTTTACAGAGAGTCCGGGTTGAGTTTATCGACGTGGATTTAACTCGATCTTACCAGTGGTAGGCCTACAAGCTATTCATATTATTTTGATCAACGCTCTTATTCTTAACTTTTTTTGCAAAGACTTCACCACAATGGCTTGGAAGCATCTCGATATCTTCTATGCCCTTGTAAAGTGCATTGAGCTTAGATAGGGACTCATAGTAGCTTTGTTTCGAGTCCATGATTAAATAGGCTGGTAGTGCTGGCAACTTGAAATCCCTAATGGATCGGCTCATCCAGCAAGCATCCCCCACCAAGAAATGCTTCTTTATGCCTGTATCAACCAATAATCCTGAGTGACCGCAGGTATGCCCAGGAATTGGAACTGCTAGCATGCTTCCATCTTTAAAGAGGTCCCAAGCTTTAAACCCTTTCAGAATGTTGTCAGCTTCCTCCACCTCTTTTCCCATCTCTTCGTAAAACAGCAACCTATCTTCAAAGTTTTCGGGAATAAGGCTTGGTAAGACTCCTCTAACAAGAGATCCAAAACGACTACGATCTTTGATATCAAGCCAAGCTTGTTTTGAGACTATAAATTTCGCCTTATCAAAGTCTTTTAAAGCAGCGATATGATCTGCATGGAAGTGGGAGATAAAAATATAGTTTATTTCCTCAGGTTTTATGCCAAGGCCTCCTAGTTTGTTGATTGCGAGGTCTTCTTCCTTGACTTCTACGGGAGTGAGGAGGGCATAAATTTTTTCCGGGAAATTTTTTGTCGCGTCATGAAACCTTTCGGAATAACCAGTGTCGAAGAGTATATGCCCTTGCTGCGGGTGATAAATATAGAAAAATAGGGATGGGAACTTTACTGTTTTGAGCCTACCATCTTTAATAACCATGCGTTCAAGATGTAAACAATACCCACCGTCTAGTGCTGTGACATTAATGGTCATGGTTTTTCCTTATTGCTGCGATGTGTACCATTTTGCATACCTTTGTGCCCCTTCGTGAACGTTAATGCTTGGGGAATAGCCTAATTGCTTGCGTGCTTTGGTGATATTTAACGTCTGGCTAAAAGCGAAGAGGCCGACAGTGTAACAAGTAAGAGGGGGCTCCGCAGCCTTCAAAAATGAGCGATAAAAAAACTCAAGAGCCCTGGCAGCTTGGTACCCAATTGGAAACGGAATATAACGGGGTTTAAACTCCATACTTAGGTTTCGAAACAAACTTTTTAAAAAAGAATTCAAAGCGACCGGTTCACCATTGGTGATATTGTAAGCTTGGTTACATGCCTGTGATTCTGCCTCAATGCTCGATAGGATAGCAGCGACCACATTGTCCACATAAGTCAGGTCTATCTTAATGTCATCTTTGAAGAATATTGGAAAAAAACCTATGGAGTTTGCTCTAATAATCCTGGGTACGATAGCCTGGTCTCCTGGGCCGAATATTGCTCTTGGCCTCAAGGTGATGGTTTCTAGGCCCTTGTCTGCAATGGACTCAACTTCTTTCTCAGCTAGCAGCTTGGTATGAGCGTAATGATTAACAGAATTTAAGGGTAGGGTTGACTCCTCATGGAGGTCAAACTGATGCTGGTACTGGAAATAAATGCTCGGAGATGAAATATGGATAAAGCGTTTGATTCCGCGTTCTAGTGAAAGGTTTGCAAGGTAGCGAGTGCCTAGAACATTAGCTTTGAAGTGCTCATCAAAGCTTCCCCAAGGGGATGAATAAGCTGCACAATGGCAAACAATATCCACTTGTGGAAACACCTCTCTCAATCGGGACTCATCAGTCAAATCTGCTTTGATAAACTGACCACCTTTAGCGATGATGCTTTTGCCTATGGAGCTGTTGCGCCCAATACCAATAACATCATAGCCTGCTGCCTTCGCTTGCTCAAATAAACGCAGCCCTAAGAAACCAGTGATACCGGTGATTAGTAAGCGCATGCTTCGCTTCCTTTCCCTGAACAACAGCTCATTTTTTATCGCTCAACCCCACTCAAGCACAAAGTAACTGAATTCATCTAAAAAAAATATAAAGTTTTATTGAAGGTCAGCAGACGACTAAGTGTAACATAATCGCATGCATACTGACTGAATAGCCAGTTAACTGTTTTTTAGGGTCAGAAATTCGTTGTTTATAAGGTCGATAGCTGCTATCACTGCATTTTTGCTACCATAAAAATTAGGCCGTAAGATTGATTGGTGGTTTGAAATCTTTATCAAGGGAAAGAGTGCCCAAAATGAGTGATGTTCGTGATAATGGCAAAATAAACATAGCTTCAATAGGAATGGCTATGTTCTCCATGTTTTTTGGATCCGGAAATATCGTCTTTCCGGTTCTAATTGGGCAATATGCACAGAACATGAGCTTATTTGCGATTATTGGGCTTCTTGTTACGGCAGTTTTTGTGCCCTTTTGTGGTTTGCTAGCCTTATCACTATACGACGGAAATTACTTAAAGTTTTTCTCAAGGCTTGGTGTGGTTCCAGGCTGGGCTGTGGTGGTTATGATCATGGCTTTGATTGGGCCTTTTGCTGTGATTCCAAGGTGTATTGTGATCTCCTATGGGGCCGTTGACAGCTTAATACCAGGGCTTGATCTCGTCACATTTAGTGGGATGAGTGTGGTGCTGGTGTTTTTGTGTACTATCAATCGTAGTAAAATTCTCGATATCTTAGGGCTTGTGCTGACCCCTATTTTGCTCCTATCTCTTGTGACAATTATAATTAAAGGATTGTTTTTCTCTGAAGGGTCTCCAGGTGTATCAGATCTTTCAACATCCCAGGCTTTTCTTCATGGTCTCATTGAAGGTTATAACACGATGGACCTTTTTGCTGCCTTCATGTTTTCAAGTGTTGTCTTAAGTGGCATTAAAAAAATTAGACCTAATATTGGAGCACAACCAAAAGAGTTAGCATCTGTTTATCTTAAAGCTAGCTCGATCGGGATGGGGCTTTTAGCTGCGATTTATTGTGGCATGTGCTATGTTGCAGCAATGCACGGTAGCGGTTTAAAGCTTAGCTCACCTGATAAAGCTTTGGGTGAGCTGGTACTACAGATTCTCGGTCCCTTTGCTGGTTTGGTGGTTTGTGCAGCTGTATCCCTGGCCTGTCTGACCACAGCTATTTCTCTGACAGTGGTTTTTTCTGAGTTTATGGAAAAGCATGTGACCAGAGGTCGTATTTCATATCGCTGGATGCTTGTTGCAACTCTAGTTATTTCTTTTGTGGTTTCTACCCTTAGGTTCGAGGGCATTCAAGGGATTGTGGTGCCAGTGCTCAAGCTAAGCCTCCCAGCACTCATGGTCTTTACGGGGCTAAATTTGGCATATAAATTTTACGGTTTTAAACCCGTAAAATCCATAGTCGCTATCACATTTATCATGACAGGTCTGTACCAATACTATTCTTAAACCACTAAAAAGTAATCAGCATCACAGCTAAGCTTAAACCTGCTGAAGTTCCAATAAATAACATTTTAGAGCCCCTTGCTGGAGCCTCAGACTCTATGGTCTCATGAAGGGCCATTGGAATCGAAGCTGCAATGATATTACCGTGATTTGCTACGATGTTTGCAAGTTTATGGTCAGGAATGTTTAGCTTTTTTTGGAGGATTCGGATGCTAGGCATGCTTGCCTGATGTGGGATCACATGGGAGACATCATTCATGGTTAAACCAAGGGGTTCGAGAGCTCCGTCTACCATTCTTGGTAAATAGCGAGATGAGATTTTAAAGAGCTTGGTCCCATCCATTTGAAAAAGGTAGTCTCGATTATTTGCTTGTTTGTACTGCATTGCAGGTGAATTTGATAAGCCCCCTTTGATGTTGCATATATCATGGTGTTGCCCAAGGCTTATCATTTTGTATGATTCAATTTTTGATTCTTCAGAATCACTTGCTTCATTTGGCCCGACGACAACAGCAGCGGCGCCATCTCCAAAAAGGCAAGCACTTTCCTTATGGCTCCAGTCAATACCGACCGAGGCAATATCTGAAGAAACAATCAGGATGTTCGTGTGTTCTCCAGATGCAATTAAGTGAGATGCTAGATTAAAAGCTGGCATAAAGCTTAAACAGGTGCAGTTGATATCAAATGCAGGGGTTTCAAACTGAGATAAACCAAGTTTCTCTTGAATAAAGACCCCATTGCACGGGATCGGCTGCTGAGCAACTCCTGATGCTGAGATGATCAGAGACAGATCTTTGGGATGAATTTTTGCATTTTCTAACGCTTGTTTTGCAGCTTCGGCACCCATGTAAGTTGTTGATTCTATTTTGCCATCTGCAAAATATCGTTTTGCGACACCCGTACGCTTAAGAACCCAATCGGTCTTTATATTGAGCCTTTCTGCAATCTCTGGTGCACCAACCTCACGTTTTGGAAGGTATTTTCCTGTGCCAAGTATTTTTATTTGCTTGTTCACAACGCCCCCTACCCTTTTTAAATATGCCATTACCAATTGAGCTAAATTATGAGGTAACAGCAAGCTTTTTATCTATTTTTTTCTCCTGAAATGGAAGTACAAATTTTTTTGTTCCCATGCGGTTTTAGCTTAAGCGACCTCCCTTTCTTGCGTTGAAGGGAGGGAGAGATGATTTTTTAAGCTTCATGAGTGGGTATAAGTGTTTATGTTTTTAGATTGTCGTGCTATCTATCTGATCGTGTGTAACTAAATGCAAAAAAATGGGAGTTAAACTAGCCTATGGATCGGTCTTCCAAAATATTAAAGCAATCTTATTTATTTTTAATGTTACTAATTTTGCATTCTTTAGGGCCTGTGCCTGCGAAAGGAAAGGAACAATCAACGGTGGGTCAAAGCTTAACTTTAGTCTGTGCTGGTACTTATGAAGGGACTCGATATTTTAAGCAGATCAAGCAAGAATCATTGAGAGGTGTTCTCGATGAAGAATTCAAAGGGATCATTATCGAAAAAGATGCAGTTAAAAAAGACCTTTTGGATAAATGTCGCAAGGCATTCTTCGAAGAGCAAAAGGAAATATCATTGGACAGCATTGATGTGGTCGGTCTTTTAGATCAAGGCTACAAGGGGTACTGGAATCAAAAAGTACAGTCTCTAAACCAAATGAGTAGTGCTATTTCTCCACTGAAATTTCAGGGAGCCACATACTTTTCGTTCTTGACTCAAAAACAAAGGGAGTCCATAGAACAAAAAAATGAAGCAGTCAGTGCTTTTTTGCTCTCAGATAAGGCAGAGGTTTTTAATAATTTTGACGGAGATAAAAAGGGACAGGTTTCGTATTTTAAACTCGCAAAATACTTTGCCACCTTGGCATACACTCACGATACCACCGATCACCTGTTGACCGAAAACACTTGGTTCAATGAAATAATCGTTCCAGAGAGTTTTGGGCTCAGTGGTAAGCTTTACCTGGGAGCCATTCCTTTGGTGGATATGAAGGATCCCAAACGCAATTATTTAGTCGCTGTAGCGAAATGTAATCGCCAATCCCCCAAATATTCGCTTTAGCACGTTTTGGCTGGATTTTTTC
>JABSRF010000075.1 GCA_013215275.1 Oligoflexales bacterium
GGGCGTGAATCGCTATAGCTGAAGTGCTATAGGAATCCCCCACTATAATCATTGATTTAGTGGCGGGAGGACGTCAAATGCATTAGTCGAAATCATGCGTGGAGATATACCACTCGATTGAGCCTCTTAGCTGCTTATTTCTTTTGCTCTTCGTCTTTTCGTAAGGCATATGCCCACAGCAATTTTTGCGAGATGATGTAGTCACTATTTTGTTGGCGAAATCGCGACACCATCTCTTCAGCACATTTTTTATAAAATCGAGCCTTAAGCTGGTCACCCCTTCCATCTAGATAGCTGTTAAAGGGCCCCTCCTCCAGGCTAAAAACATAACATGAGGACTCGGCTACCACTGTTGCCGACCTGGGTACATCATCAAAAAGGGATAGCTCTCCAAACGCCGCTCCAGTTTCCAAATACGCCAAGCGAATCATGTTCCCATTATTTCGATCCGTTTTATAGACAGAAACCTTTCCCTCAAGGAGTATAAAGAGGCCACGAGACTGCTCCCCTTCAATAACCATATTCGACTTTGCAGCAAATTGATGAATTTTACCTAACTGGTATAGTTCGAAAAGTTCTTGCTCACTCAAATAGTCGAATAAGGATATATTACGAAGCTGCTTCCCTCCCCACGAGGGGTCACTAAAGTGTTCTCGTGAGCCACCAATATCAGTTTCAGAGGTACTTATCGCCATCGTTGCCCCTTTATTTACTGGTCAATTTGGTTGCTTGCTAACCATTCTACCAAGTCTATTTTGGTAACGATATGCCTAGGTTTTTTCGCATTATCAATCACAACCACGCACCCTGAAGTCATCAATAGCTCTTGTAAGGCTGATAAGGGAGTTCCTTCACTCACTGTTGGCACATTCCGAGACATCACTTCCTTTACCTGGACACTCTTATCATGACCATGCCCTGAAAGCATATGCTCAAGAAGGTCCTTTTCGTATAGCATGCCAAGCAAGGAACCATGGTTATCGGTAACGGGGATCTGGGAATAGCCATTTTCTCGCATCAGTTTGATTGCTTTGTCTGCATAGTCTGCATCTTTTAGGCAGACTAGCTCACCCTCACCCATGCAACCAGCAAAGTCTCCCACAGTCCCTTCTAGCGATTCTGCAGAAATGAAACGATTATCATGCATCCATTTGTCATCAACAAATTTTGACATGTAGTTGCGCACACCATCTGGAAGGATCACAACACAATTTGCCCCTTCCGGTAAGCTCGGTGCTTCTGACAAGGCTGCATACAAGGCTGCCCCTGACGACCCACCAACCAGCAAGCCTTCATTTTTAATCAGCTCACGGGCTAAGAGGAATGATTGACGGTCCTTGGTTTTTACCCAGCGATCCACCAGTTTGCGCTCGAGAACCTCTGGGATAAAGTCGTAGCCAATGCCTTCGACTTTATAGGTGCCTACCCCCTCATCCTTAGCAAGGATCGAGCCCACTGGGTCCGCCCCAACGATAAGGCACTCTGGCCGAACCTCTTTAATGCGTTTTGCAATACCTGTAATCGTGCCACCAGTTCCAGCCCCAACGACGACCATATCTACCTTACCGTCTAGGTCGTCAAGGATCTCCTGGCCTGTGCCGTAGTAATGAGCAAGAGGGTTATTAGGATTAGCATACTGATCTAAAATATGGGCATTTGGCAACTGAGCCTGAAGTTTCTTTGCCACTCCAATGTGGCTCTCTGGTGAATCCCATGCTGCTTCAGTGGGAGTGCGGATTATTTTCGCTCCCAAAGCTTCAAGGACCACCTGTTTTTCCATACTCATTTTTTCAGGCATCGTTATGATGACATTGTAACCCTTGGTAGCACCAGCTAATGCCATACCTATGCCTGTATTGCCTGACGTGGGTTCGATGATGGTATCTCCTACCTTGATCCTCCCACTTTTCTCAGCTTCTTCTATCATTCTGACAGCAATACGATCCTTAACAGAGCCACCAGGATTCAGGAATTCACACTTCGCATAAAGGTTGCACTTCAACTTTTTTCCGACCCGCCTTAAAGGAAGCATCGGGGTCTTTCCCACTGCAGATAAAATCGAATCGATAATCATAAAACGTACCCTTATAGTTCGAAAAAAGACTCCCAATTATCCACAAGATGTATATGCTTTACAAGCATCCTATGCTATGGTGATGCCAGTTCTCCAAAACCAATGCTCATAAGGAATTTAGCTCTGAAGTCGATTATTTGCCATGCGTGTCATCACACGTGGACCTTTGAACCTCCCCTAGGACGTCGGGATGAATGCCCAGCTTGTCACATAGATTGCCGAGTTTGTTTAAACTGTATTCACTACGACCCTGGAGCCCACCATGAATGCAGAGAGCCTCAAGCTGAGTGGGTCAGAGACAAGGATTCCGGTAATTTTTGTGGATATTTTTCTCCAAAGTCTGACAAGGCTCAAACAGCTTCGGCAACAAACCAGCATGATAAGCTTGAGTCCCTATTTAAGAATGATTCTAAGCCCTCAGACCAGGAAGAGAAAAAAATAAGTAGCCTGGATGATTTATTTAAAAAGTAGCCCTCCTTCGCTAAAGCTACAGAGGGTAAACCTTAGCGAATAATCTTTGCAGCCTTTTTCAAGGTTGAAACAGGAAAGCTGAGGCCCATGGCATCACTTGCATGATTCAAATTAATATAAAGTAAGTTTTCCCGTGGAATTTCTACGGGAATATTCCCGGCTTTCTCACCTTTCAGAATTTTTGCAACCATCTTAGCAGTTGCAATGCCAAGCTGACGATGATCAAGCCCTAAAGCTGCAATAGCCCCCTTTTCAACACTCTCCAAATCTGCGGTAAATACAGGGATATTTGCTTGCTTACCCACTTGCAGGATCGCTCCTAAGGCACTAATAACGGTGTTATCCGTTGGAAGATAAATTGCATCGACTTTTCCTACCAAGGAGTTTGCTGCAGCAGTGATCTGTGCTGAGTTGTTAATACTAACTGCAACAGGTTTTAGTTTCAGTTTACCCGCTTGGCTTTTGAATTCCTCTAAAATATGAACTGAGTTATCTTCCCCAGAGCTATATATAATTCCAAGCCTCTCAGTTTGAGGCTTCATACGCTTGATTAAAGCCAGCTGCTCCTCCACTGGACTATAGAGCATCACTCCAGTCACCCTTCCCCTAGGGTTTTCTAAATTTTTAACTAAGCGTGCACTGATAGGGTCATTCACCCCTGTAAACACAATTGGAATAGAGCTTTTCGTGGCTAATAGATGCTGAGCTGAGGGGGTGGTGATTCCAACCAAAACATCAACCCCATCCCCCACCAGCTGCTTGGCAATTTGAGCTGAAGTGCCCCAATCCCCTTGAGCATTGTGATACTTAAAGCTTACACCCTCTGAAAAACCTGCTTCCTTCAGACCATCCATCAAGCCTTGACGGATCTCATCCAAAGAAGGATGGGGGGCGATCTGGGATATGCCGACCACATAAGCCTGAGCTATCAGGCTATGACATGAAAAAAAGCATAAAGTACAGATCGTACGTAGCTTAAATAAAAAACTCATTTCCAGGCTTCTCCATTAAAAAGTTATCCAAAAAAACAAAAAGCCCACTGCTTGTCATACAGTGGGCTTTTGATCGTCCGAGAAAGGATCACATAGTCTCCCCTCTTACCCACTGAGGTAAAAGTCACACCAGCTCCACCAGATTTTTGACTTTGCTAGGCTTTGAGAAATCATGAATTACTTTCTACGAATTTACTATTAACACCAAATTACTGCTACAGCGCCCGAGTCTACTGTATGTGCATCCTGAGCGTCAAGCAGATCCTAGGACAGGCCTCTCAAAGCTTTGCAGGCAAAACCTCACCCTTAACTTCACCAAAGCCTACCCGGTAACCATCTCCTTGGCACCAACCAGTCATAGTCACTTCATCGCCGTCCTTTAAAAAGGTGCGCTGCTGCTCTGCCACAGTGAGCGGGTTTTTACCACCCCAGCTCAACTCTAACAAACACCCTCTTGAATCCTCAGTTTTCCCGCTCACAGTTCCAGATGCCATCAGGTCACCAGGCCTTAAATTACACCCTGTCACCGTATGATGAGCAAGCTGCTGAGCCATACTCCAGTACAGGTTTCCTGCACTCGCACGGCTGATACGCTGCTTGGATGCCAACTCTTGTGGCTTCAGATACACCTCTAGGTCAATCTGGTAGTGAGGAAGCAAGTCACTGGGGTGCTGAAGGTAGTCAAGGGGCTGCGGATCTTGCTCTGGACCTTTGACCGCAAAAGGCTTCAACGCGGCTAAAGGCACCACCCAAGGAGAGATGGACGTGGCAAAAGACTTACTCACAAAAGGCCCGAGTGGTTGATACTCCCACTTTTGGATATCCCTTGCACTCCAATCGTTCATCAACACCAGACCAAAAATGTGATTTTCAGCCTCACTAACAGGAACTGCCTTACCAAGCTCACTTCCTTTTCCAATGAAAAAAGCCATCTCCAGCTCATAGTCGAGGCGCGAGCAGGGAGCAAACTTTGGCGCACTAGCATCGGGAGGCATCACTTGGCCACAAGGGCGATGAAAGTCAGTCCCACTCACCACCACAGAACTAGCACGACCATGATAACCGACAGGCAGGTGAGTCCAGTTAGGAAGTAAGGGGTTATTTTTATCACGGAACATACTCCCGACATTAGATGCGTGCTCACGGGAGGAGTAGAAGTCTGTGTAATCCCCTATTTTTACGGGAATATGCATGCTCACCTCGGATTGGGGAAGCAAGCATTGCTGCTGTAAGCTAGCATTGTCACGAATCAGAGGGGTGTCTTCACGTAGCAACTCACTGATTCTCTCGCGTGCTTTTTGCCATTCAGCAGGACCTAGCTCCATAAAGTCATTTAGGGAGCCTCCTTGAAAAACCTTTTGTGATAGGCTGACATGCCCCTCACGTTCTAAAAAGCTAAGGTTAAGGACCTTATCACCAATAGCCACCCCAACCTGTGGGTCTTTATAGTCCTTAGACGTAAACACCCCATAGGGAAGGTTTTGAATAGGAAAGTGAGAGTCTGCAGAAACAGGTACAAAGGATTTAAGCTCTGGATTATTTGGATTGCTCATGAAATGCTCCTCGGGTTAAAGGTTCTCACAAGGCGCCCAGTTTAACGCTAGAAAGGAATGTCATCTAGGCTCGGCGTAGACTGACCAAAAGAGGACTCCCTCTCTTTGTTGTCCGCTTTAGGAAAGTTTGGAGATGAAAATGAGTCTCCTCCACCTGGTGCACCATAACCTCCCCCTGATTGCGAGGCAAACGGATCTGCACTGAGAGGCGCTTCATATTCGGAGCCTGCTCCTTGAGTGCCGTACGAGGACGGAGCACTAGACGGCATAAATTGAACATTATTTGCTACAATATCAGTAGCATAACGCTTTTGGCCATTCTTATCATCCCAAGAACGCGTTTGTATACGCCCTTCAACAAAAACCGCCCTACCTTTTTTGAGGTACTTATTACAATTCTCAGCCTGCTTACCCCAGACCACAATACGATGCCACTCTGTCTGCTCCTGACGTTGGCCGTCCTTGCTGGACCTAAACTCGGATGTTGCCACATTTAAGGTTACCACGAGAGTCTGGGTTTGAGTGTAGCGAAGTTCTGGATCCTGACCTAATCGTCCCATAATGAGGCATTTATTTAGCGAAGCCATACTATCTCCTTATTCAATCTACTGATATCTTGATCTCTATTTAAAGGCTAAAACCCACAGCATGGTCATCCAATATAAAGGGTCGGTCTTCTCTGCCTAAAAAACAGCCCTTTAATACAGGGTGCCACCTGCCACCACAAGGAAAATTTACCAATTGCCGAACAATTCCACTCGTGACATCCTTGGGACTCATATTGATGCTGTATATTTCCAGGAGGGCACAGTCAAGCATGATCCTAAAGAGAACAATTCATTATGCGATTAAGACGAAGTTTAACACAATCCTTTTTCTCAATGCCCTCGTCGCATCTTTGTTTTTTTCATGTACGGGAGAAAACGTTCTCCCACCGATTGAAAACAATGTTTCCAGTCCCATTGATATTGCTGTGAGCGATGCAGACGATGATAATATGGGTTACTTTTTTATCCTTAATGCTAACTTTAACCACGTCTATGAGACTGGATCCATCCTCATCATCAGCAGAGATGGAAGCAGGAAAAAGTCTGTGCCCATTAGCCGCCTAGGAAGAAGCCTTAAAGTTTCTGGCAATAGGCTTTTAGTGACCTTCGATGAAAACGAAGGCCAAGGGGAGACGAGCAAGGTAGAGCTTTATGAAATCACATACTCACCCACTGGCGATTTCCCTGATCTAAGCCTAAAAAAAACCTGGAACTTTGAAGGTTGCCGTCCTCTTAACTCAAACCTTCGCAAGGACTATCAGTACTTTGCTGTAGCCTGTGAATCAGGCTCCCTCTTAGTGGGAACTTTTGGCTCCGACCTAAGCAGTTCAAGCCTCACTGAAGTTCGTAAATTCCCAACCTTCGTACGCAGGGCTTTACATTTTGATACTGAAAAGAATATCCTTTTTGCCTTCATGACCGACATGAATGTACCAAACCATCCAGACGGATATCACAAAGACTCTAAAACATGGAATAAAGAAGCTGACCAGTTAGAAGATGGAAGCAATGATGTTCCCGACAAAGATGAAGAATCCCTCAAAGTTCGCAAACGCCTCGCTGAGCAAGGGAGCGCCTTTCAATTCGTCGCCATCGACTTAAATAAGGCAGAAAACCTTGAAAATGGCTCTCCCGCATTCAGGGAGTTTAAAGACATCAAAAACGAAGAGCTGAGGTGGATGTACTTTAACCTCAATGATAAAGATGGTAACCCAGAAACTCCGACCTTAAGCAGTGGAGAGGATGCTAACAACTATAAATACTATCGTGCAAACTTCTGGGAAGCGATGCCAGACCCTAGCGATAGCAGCAGCTTCTACCTATCACACAGAGGCAAAGCGACCAGCGACAGGTCCCCTCACAGCAATAATATTATTCACGTTAAGCTAAAAGCTGATGGGCTTACGGAAAACCAAAAAACAGCAGACTTATTCGATTTCACCCATATATTCGGCCTTGCTGATCAAAAAAATGGGCAAGAATACACCGGTCATTTTGCGTTCACTAAGGTCGGTGGCAAAGACGTTCTTTTGGTCAACAACTTTCGCACCCGAAGGGACTTTGATGACACTCCGCACTTCAGTATTAAGGCGATAAAAGCAGATGAAAACGAGGGTGCCCAATCTCCAACACTTTATAAGTTCAACCAAGCCTATGCAGTATTAGAGAGCTCTAAAGCAACAGATGGATCGTACTATCAATTTGCGGTCAGTGATCCTGGAGTCGAAACGGATGACAGCGCGGAAGTCCACGTTTTAGTTTCGTCTTTTTTCCAAGATACGGTTAAGCTATATAAGCTCACATCAGATACTGGCTTTGAACACGTCGGTGATTTTTGATTCAAACCCACCGTAACACTGCAGGAAGGAGCTTTATAAACTCTCTCCCTTTCGGTGAGTTTGTAACACCTGATCATAGGCGAGAAAGCCTCGTGATGGGGTTAAATGATTTTCTCAAAGCTGTCTGCTATCTCATGCTATTGATGATTCAGGCATGGTATCATGGTAGCATTGTTCATCGTGAAAAAAGCAATTAGGTAAGCATGTATCTAAAAAAGATCATATCCAACGGATTTAAATCATTTGCAGATAAGATCACCATCACCCTTGATAAAACTCACATTACTGGGATCGTTGGACCGAATGGTTCTGGTAAGAGCAACGTCATTGATGCTGTACGCTGGGTGATGGGTGAGCAAAATGCCAAGATGCTTCGTGGGGAAAAGGCCACCGACATCATATTTGCAGGCTCAGAAAAACGCAAACCACTCGGAATGGCTGAAGTTAGCCTTGTCTTTGACAATAATGAAGGCTCACCTTTCTGCCCCCCTGAGTATAGGCACGAGCCAGAAATTACCTTAACAAGACGACTCTACATCGATGGCCAACGCGAGTATTTCATTAACCGTAAGCAGTGCCGTCTCAAAGATATCGTTAGCTTCTTTACCTCCACCGGCCTTGGAGGGCGTAGCTATTCAATGATCCAGCAGGGCCAGGTTGATCGCATCCTCCAGGCTAAACCAGAACAGATCAGGGAAATATTAGAAGAAGCTGCCGGAATTAGTATCTTCAAGCAGCGTCGCAACGAAGCTCGTAAAAAATTAGAAAAAACCCAAGTAAACTTATCGCGCATTGAGGACATCGTTGCGGAAATTGACCGTCAGATGGAAACCCTCAAAGAGCAGGTGGAAAAAGCTGAGAAGTGGCAAGGGCTCACTGCAGATTTAAGGCATAAGGAGCTGAGTCTGTTTGGTCACAACCACCTCCTTTTCAAGCAAAAAGAGCAAGAAATCAGGACCGAAATTGAAGAAAACACACTAAAGGAAGTCGCTTGTGTTGAACAGATTTCGGTATTTGAAGAAAAATACGATGAACTAAAGCAAGTTTTGAGTGATTCGGATCCAGAGTTAAATGCCCTTGCTGAAGAAATTACCGTCCTTAGAGAAAAGATTGCCAGCAGCGAAGCCTCTCTTTTAAGCGTCGATCAGCTGCTGGAAAATGGTGATAATCAGTTGGCAGCATTCGATGCAGACCTCAAGGAAGAGCAGGAGAGCTTAGAGCGTTCAGAGCAAGAGCTTACAGCTGTCAGTGATCGATTATCAGATGCTGAGAAAGAACTAGAAGATATCGACATCACTTTAGAGTCACTGAATGAAAGCTTCGAACTCAGCCAAGAAGAGTCTTTGGTCTACAATAATAAGATTAACGACTTAGGGGAAGAGCTCCGAAATCTAGAGCGTTTTCTCGAAAATAACAAAATAAGACGAGAAGCAATCGAGAAAGATTATAGCCGTTCCAGCAAAATTATGCATGAGCATACGGAAAAGCTCCTTAACCTTGAGGAAGAATACTCTCACGCGCAAATCATCGTGGAAGGAATGAGTATTAAGCGTGGTCACCACCGAAAAGGCTTAGAGAAAGAAACAGAGGAAAAGAATAAGTTAGAAGTTAGCATCAAGCAAAGAAGTGAGAAAATAAAACAAGAAAAAGAAAAGCACGATAAGCTAAAAGGCAAGTATCTTGAAGCGAAAGCTCGCTTAAGTAGCTTGATCGAAATCGATAAAAACTCGGAAGATGTCCTTGGAATTATCAAGAAACTCCGTTCAGAAGATCAACTAGACACCTCTCTGCCTTTGCTCACTGATTATATTGGTTTCGCCCCATCTTTCAACACCCTTCCACCTCCAGTGAAGTCTAGCTTTGAGAGATGGGCTGAAAAGTTGCTTGTCCAAAATACTGAACATTTGGGCGTTGTCTGTAAAACCTTAAATGAAAAAAAAGTCGGAGGCGTTGCAGCCTATATACTAGAACCTACGGCAGATGCCACAGGCTTTGAGGATCTTGCAGCATCGTATGGGCTCATTTCTTTGTCCCAACACTTATTGATTGAAGAAGAGCTAACAGGCCTCAGCTCCTGTCTCAACACTTTATTTTACTATGATCGTGAGGAAATACCCCTAGATCTAAGCCAGCAGATTCCTAATGGCGTTACCATCTTCACCTCTTCTGGGCTGGCATTTAGCTCCAATCGAGATATCGTCATTGGTGCAAGTAGCGAGCAAGGTGCTTTATCACGAAAAGAGACCATCGAAAAATTAAGGCAGGATGTGGACTCGCTGGCACATAAGCTGGGGCTTTGGGAAGAAAAGATTTCTGGCCTCGAAAATAAGAGCAATGAGGAAGCAGAAACGCTCAGCCAGCTAGACAAGACCATTTTTCAAAAGAATCAGGATTTACTTGAGCTCACCTCTGAACTCAAAACGAAAGAAATTCAGCTACTGCACCTCAAAGAGCAGATAGGAGTTTCTAAAAAAGAATACGCTAGCCTTGAAGAAGCCTGCGATCAGTACGGATCCGAACTCGAGGAGCTTAATAGCAGTGACCTAGCCTTAAGCCAAGAGTTCGACCAAACCAAGCTTAGCCTTGAGGATGCTCGCTTAGACGCAGATAACCTGAAAGACCAGGCTGCTGAAATGGGAAGGCAGTTAGAGCAAAAGAAGATCGAGCATGCTTCAGTTAAAAGTATGGCCCACACCCTCAAGGAGCATTACGAGCGGGACCAGCTTCAGGTTGCTCAATTAAGCGAGAAGCTAAAGAAAAAGGAAGAGGAACGCATTGTCCTTAAAACTAAGATTGATGAGTCCCTTTCCCGGCAAAATGAGCTCACCCAAGATATTGAAGGCTATATTTATAGACGGGAAGAGCTAGAAGAAAAGCTAAACGTTAAAAAAGAAACCAACGCAGGCCTCTTAGAAGAGCTACAGGTGATCGAAAATCGCCTAAAAGAAGCCAGGGACTTAAGCTCAAAAGCGCAGAAGTCGGTATCGGAAAAAGGCTTGGAGCTAGAGCGGGTTCGCCTAGGTATTGAGGGAGCCTTAGCCCAGGCTCAGGAAAAGTATCACATTGATTTAAAAGATTACGATTTTGAAGTCATTGAGGACTTCGATGCAAGCTCCGAAACACGCAAAGTGAGTGCTCTAAGAAACAAGATAGAATCAATGGGTCTTATTAATATGATGGCCATTGATGAATATAAAGAACTGACTGAACGGCACGAATTCATGTCTGCCCAAAAGAATGAAGTTGTTTCATCCGTGAACCTTCTCGAGCTAGCAATCGAAGAAATCGAGGAAAAGTCGCAAAACAAGTTCATGGACACCTTCACAACCCTAAACCGCGAATTCAGCGAGCTTTTCCCTATCTTATTTCCTCGTGGAGAGGCTCAAATCACCCTAACAGATGCAGACAACCCACTCGAAGCTGGGGTCGAAATTATGGTTAGGCTACCAGGAAAAAACCGTCAAAACATGCGGCTTTTTTCCGGTGGTGAGAAAGCACTCACTGCAATAGCTCTGATTTTTGCACTACTTAAATCAAAGCCCACACCATTTTGTTTTCTGGATGAGGTCGATGCTCCCTTAGATGAAACGAACGTAAGCCGTTACAACAATGTCCTCAATGCCTTGGCTGACAAGTTCCAATTTATTGTGATTACCCACAGGCGTAGAACCATGGAGGTTCTAGATACACTGTATGGAGTAACCATGCAAGAGCCTGGTGTATCGAAGGTCGTCGGTGTCGATATGTCGAAAGCACTACCCTCACACTTACAGAAAGCCTTCAAAGAAGAGAAGAGACAGGGAGCCTCAGCCTACTAGAGCCCACCATAAAGTAAGCACTCTCATAAAACCTTCAATTAATATGGGAAATATTTTGTCAGTTTTCTAAAAACTGTCTTTGAAAAAAAATTCTTCCAAATTTTTCCTGTGACAGTTATATCCAAAGTTGCTGCTATTTGTAGAAAGCCATCAAGGGTTATCAATGAAGCATATTCTCACACTCTTGTTACTTTATTTTGCAACTGAATGGACTCACTTACTAGCAGATCCAATCAGGTTTGAATGCACCATTGCAATCGATGATTTTTCACAGACACTGCCAATCCCCCTGGAAAAAAGTCATTTCATAAAAGGGCGGTGGATAAAGCCAAAGAAACTAAAAAGCAAAAAAGTTTCCATGGACCATGATATTCGCCAGTCCAAAGATGCATTTTTGCTAGAAAAAGCCAACGATGACTCTTTACTGGAGTTATGTTACCAACAAGCAGTGTCACACATTACCATAGACACCCTATATTTTGTAAAGCTCGAAAGCGTTAAGGCATTCAGAGCCAATGATTCCCGTTGCCATGGCCATGATGTGATCATCAAGACTAAATCTGAGGTAAAGCTATACCATGCAGACAAGACGAAAAGACTAAGAAGCCTGCTTGACAAGTATAATTTTGCGGTGGTGCTTGATGGTTTGATATATCGCTCCAAACTGCTCGGTAAAAAAGGTATGCGAGAATTATGGACCACTTTGAAAAGAGAGGGAGTCGCTAGGCCAAAGAGCATCGCAAGCATTCACGTTATGGGCTTTGGAGGCGTTGGAGGTAGCTATAACTTAGAAGAGCTTGAAGAGTCGAAAAAAAAAGGGGTCTCATTCCTTCACTCCTATCACTATGACAAGCGTTTAACCGTTTATATGGATGGAACAGACCCTAGCAAAATCATCGAGAACGACCCACACCATGGGAATATCTATACTCAAGAAACGGTCAACCGGTTTATCCCAGACGAAAAGATTCAAAAGCTTCTAAAAATCGATCAAAGCATTGCTGAGAATCGCTACCTCTCTGGGGATACAGAAGACTTCCTCCAATCCGTTGAAAACATGATTGATGCCCCCTGGCCTTTATTGATCCACTGTAAAGGGGGGAGGCATAAAACAGGGATGTTTGCGATCGTCTTTGAGTACCTTGCTTATAAAGCATCCATGAAAGCTGAATACTCTGAGGAGGTTAGCATCCCTGCCTATAAAAATCGTTTTGCAAATTGGTGGAGCCGAGGGCATGGAAGCCTTTGGTATGCCTTATTTGGTGGACCATTTCATGAAAATCACCTATTAAGACCCGCAGAGACGAACTATGCTTATCACAACCTATCCATTTTTCGGCGCAAAAATATTGATTTTGTACGCGGGCTTATTTCAGGTGAGTTGCTTTTTAATCAAGAGCTGGTAGATCATTGGCATAGAATTGAAAAGAAATTTAAAGACAAGATCGCAAAGTTCCCTAGAACCTATAAAATCATCTAAAACATAATTGCATCGGTGGATCTTTTTTCGATCTTAACCCCTTCAATATGCTTTCCAACTACCTCACGTTCTTCGGGAGAGGTTGCACTTGCTGCCAACTGCTCACCAAAAATCACAAGCTTCTCTTTTGTTGTATAATACGCACCATAAGTTTGCCCGCGTGTTTGGTGCCAGATTTCCAACATTTTACCAATATTTTCCAAATTTTGACGAAAACGATCCTGAAACTGTAATGCCATGATAATCGGATCTGTAAATTCTTTATACTCCTTTTGCAATTGATCGAGGAGCTGCTTTATGGATGCCCTAGCGTCTTCTGACTTAACCTCACCTTTTTCAATCTTATCTTCAATAGATTGCACTGATTTAATGGTTTCTTCCGGTAGAAACGATCTTCGTTTCGCGTCATAAATAATATTAGTTAAGACTTTATGAATCAAAGTTACTTCTTGCTCTGACTCCTTGGAGCACCATTCCATAGATTTCTTTGAAAAATCTATAAACTGTGAAATAAATCTTTTTGGATCGACGGGCATTTGCTTTCCTTGATTTATAGGTTGTCCCATATGCTGTTTTCTTTGAACTCCTTTGATGGCACTTCTTCCAAAATCACACTATAGAAAAGGTCTCTTTCTTCCTTAAACGATAATTTTGACTTCATCTCATCGACTATCGAGGGCAGCCTTTCGTGATAAGAGTCAGCTAAAATCTTGATAATCATTCTAAATCCAAGGCCGATCGTTGCTGTTCTTTTTTTGGTATGGTCTTCGAATTTCATTGCAGAAAGGATGGGAGTTAAACGATCTTTCAAGCCTTCTTCAAGTGAGATCAAGGATTCCATTTTTTTCTGTAAAAAGGCTAAATTTGTCCTTTCAAGGGCTTTATTCTGATCTTCTATAATATTGGAGGCAATCTCAGATGCGTCTACCCCCTCATCGGACAAGGTCTGGGCTTGCTCGATAATTTTATCAACCCCTTTGTTTATTTCATTGGATTTTTCTTCAAGCTCTTCCCCTCCGTGGAAATAAAGCTTGTAGAACTCCATTAAATCTTTGTAAGCGCTCTTAGATATAAATTCTGAAGACACCTCTAAAACGTTATGAACACTCTGCTCCGCATTTCTGATTGCCTGAGCTTGAAGCTGGAGAAGTATATTCAGAAAGGTTTCATCAAGATTTTGATCACCTTCATTCATAGAGGCACCTTAACATTTAGAATTTGGAAATAATTGCAATAATATCGATATTATAACTTTTAATGGCTGCAAATTCAATACTGCCGAGTTTTGGCAAGAGGGTTCTATTCCATAGTCTTTCCATTTTTGATATTTCAGAACTTTTTTACAATAGTATTACAGACTTCATATGCTTAAGTAGGCTTTAAATGATAAAGATGGTGTAGTCATCAAAAAATCGCTGAAACAAAACAGCTCAGTTATATCCATATCATAAGTGACCGATATTTTAGTTTCAATATTACAGCAGGTTACGCACTATCTAAGACTTCCAGTGTTGACGGT
>JABSRF010000076.1 GCA_013215275.1 Oligoflexales bacterium
CTTTCATTTTTCAAGCAGCCTTTAGACTCTTTCTTTTTTGATGGCTTCGCTTCCCGTATAATCTAGCAGAAAATACCACCATTAGCTCAATGGCATCTTGGCTAAGCTGAACTTGGTCATCTAAAGCTTTATCTTCCATCAAGATTTTTACTTCAGTATCGAAGTGCTTACATAAACTAAAAATCAGCTCTGATCCAAACATAAGTAGTCTGTCTTTACGAGTTAAGTAAAGGCATGAAACTTGTTTTGTCACAATCATATGCAAAAGGCGCCCGAGTCCTCTTTTCTTGAAATTGAGTCCACTGCCAAGGTCAGATATAACTTCATAGTGATCTGAAGTTTTTTTTAGCTCAGATTTCAAAAACTGTACTTGCCTTTCCAAATCAGCTTTTTGATCAGAGCTTGAAACTCTAGCGTAAGCAACAGGTTTTCTTTTCTCTTCAAACGACACAAAACCAAGACTTTTTTTGAGGTTTTCTACCTTGTACCTCCTGTGTCCACCTTTAGTCTTCATATCAGGAATCAGGAGTCCTTCTCGTTCCCACCTCCGAAGGGTAGCTGGACAAACTCCAACTAACAAAGCTGCCTCTCCGATTGACACCATAAAAAATATCCGAGTCATAAGGTTTACTTATGACCGCCCTAAATGCCTGTCAATACATAATTTTTAAGATAAACTTTCAACTGTAAAAACTCCTCGTATCCCTAGATCACCAAAGATTTGAGGAGTGTGATAGGCTGAATTGACTATTCAACCCCAAAAGGCCGCAGCAATCTCACCTAAAAGGCAATGATTCATAAGAGGAATCTTTTTTTCCAGGTTAACCCAAGTGTCCTGCAGCTCTATATCCTTGGTTTGCGTCCATAAGCTATCCATTTTATCAGGAAAAACAATAACTCCGGCCATTTTCCCAATATTGCATAAATACCCGGCAATGAAAGCTCGGTCTCGGTCAAATTCTGACTTAAATCGCAGCCATAACTGCTCGCTAATAAGCCCCGTGAGTAAGGAGTCTTGCCAAAAGGTATCAAGGGGGAATACTTTGGTCTTGAACCTCAGTTTTTTAAACCTAGACCTGAGAATGATTGAAGAAAGCCTTTTTTTACCTATGTAAACGACCGCATGGTTTACGGACACTTCCTTTTGTTTCCCCTCTTGGTTTACTAGCCTTAGGTTATTATAAACATATAGGACCTCTGTGAGTGTAAAGGGCTCTGTTTTTACGAGTTTCACCACCTCCTCGACATCCATTTCTTCAGACAATAGAGCATTTTTGTATTTCTATGATGGTCGAAGGAATATTTGGAAGGGTCTCTAGTTTGGGTATTTGATTGAAGATGCTCTTTGCCTCTGCACTGAGCTTTAAGCTGGGAGAGTACCAAGGGTAGCCGCCCTTTGGGAGGCACATGGTTGAGCCACAGTCACAATTGAACCATAACCTTCCATCTTCCGAGAGCCTCCAATTCGAGGTGCATTCAAGGAAGTCCTCCGAACTAACATACTCTTTTTTGCAGTTGCCACAGACCTTCTTTGTTTTCACAGCCGTTCCTCAAATCTATGCCCAATGATCTTCAACTAATCTATGCCTAGCGATCAGATCAGGATCCATTAGGAAAAAAATGACTCTGTATCTTGGGTAAATACAATTTTATCAAAGCAAGAGCTCATCTCATGAACTAATTATGCACCCCAACCCCGCCCTACAAAAATTCAATAATAAGTTTACAAATCCTGTGCTTAAGGTTTTCTTATGTCTTAAGATGCTAGGGTGAAGCCTATTTGGTGACGGTTAACTTGGTAGGAAACAAATGAGCTACGATCAGCAAACTGATGAAATCCAACAAAAAATAAAAGAAACAGCGGACTTAGTTAGTAAGATTCTCGATGAAACAAAAAAGCGGATCGTTGGGCAGCCCCACGTCTGCAAGCGCCTGGTGATGGCAATCATATCTCAAGGGCATGTCCTTCTAGAAGGCCTTCCTGGGCTTGCTAAAACTACCGCAATTAAATCCCTAGCAGATGCGGCTGCACTCGATTTTAAGCGGGTTCAATTCACCCCAGACCTATTACCTGCCGACCTTATCGGTACCCAAATCTATGACCAAAGGACTGCTGAGTTTAAGGTCAAGCAAGGCCCCATCTTTGCTCATCTAGTGCTTGCTGATGAGATTAATCGTGCTCCAGCAAAGGTTCAATCTGCACTGCTGGAAGCCATGGAAGAAAGGCAGATCACCATAGCCTCAAAAACTTGGGAACTTGAAGAACCTTTCCTTGTGATGGCTACACAAAACCCGGTGGAACAAGAGGGCACCTACCCCCTGCCTGAAGCCCAGATCGATCGCTTTTTGTTCAAACTTGTGGTTTCTTACCCTAGCCCTGAAGAAGAAGAGCTCATCATAAAACGAGCAGCATCTCACCAAAAAATACAGTTAAACAAAGTGGTTACCAAACACCAGCTGCGAGACATGCGCAGCTTGGTGGGTCAAATCTATGTGTCGGATAAAATTCGGCGTTACATCGTCGACCTGATTTATGCAAGTCGCAACCCAAAAGATCCCAAGCTTAAAGACCTTGATGCCCTAATCGAATATGGAGCAAGCCCACGAGCTTCTATTGCCATCGACAAGGTTGCCCGAGTCAATGCAATGCTCGAGGGACGGACTTTCGTAACGCCACAAGACATAAAGGACGTAGGCTATGATATTCTAAGGCACAGAATTAAGCCTTCTTATGAAGCTGAGGCCGAGAATATCGACTCAGAACAAATCATCCATCAAATCTTCGAACGGATTGACGTGCCATAAAATGCTGTCCCCAAAGATATTAAATCAAATCAAACAGATTCAGCTAAAGGCTGGCTTCCTTACCACTGATACCATGGTTGGCGAGTACTCATCTGCCTTCAAAGGACTTGGCCAAGAGTTTGACAAGGTCCGTGAGTATTTCCTAGGGGACGACATTAGAGCCATTGACTGGAACGTCACAGCGAGGATGAACGAACCCTTCGTGAAGGTATACCGCGAAGAGCGGGAAATGACCCTTATGCTCATGGTGGATGTAAGCCCATCCCAACACTTTGGAACAACAGGCCGATTCAAGCAGGAAATTGCCGCCGAGCTTACTGCTATGCTTGCGTTCCTGGCAATAAAAAACAATGACAAAGTTGGCCTCATCGTTTTTTCCGATCATGTGGAGCAGTTTATACCACCCATGAAGGGGCGAGCTCATGTTTGGCGAATCATTCGCTCTGTGCTCACCCATCAAGGCAAGGGCAAAAAAACAGATTTAGCAGGGTCCCTTGCTTACTTACTTCAGGTTTGGAAAAAGAAAAGCACCTGCTTCCTAATTTCAGACTTTGAAGCAGAGGCTTACCAGAAAAACCTCAAGCTTGTAAGCCGCAAGCATGACTTAACCTGTGTGCTAGCAAAGGACCGGAGGGAAAGTAGCCTTCCTGCATGCGGTGTGATCGAATTTCAAGATGCTGAGAGTGGCGAAATGATCGCAATCGATAGCTCAGATCCTAAGGTGCAAGAGGCTTTCGCTCAGAGCTCAAAATCTGAATGGCAAAACCTTGAAAGTTTCTTTAAAAAGAACAAAATTGACCATTTTATTGTGGATACGGACCACTCTTTAGTCAAACCACTGGTAGCATATTTTAGAAAACGAGAGAAAAGGCTAGGTTAAAAGTGTCACAACAAAGCCCAACCCATCAACTTTCCAGTCCTTTATCAGGAGCCCTACCACAGGGAATGGAACAAGGTCAACCACCTCATCCCATTGTAGAGTTAGCAGAATACCCGTTTAGAGTACCCCTTAGCTGGTGGATTGCACTCATCGTCGGCCTATTGAGTTTGGCCTTTGGAATATTCCTTTGGCGATGGTACCGCAACAGAAACCAAGTCCATTATGCGCCTCGACCCGAAAACCCATTGCTGCTGCTACTAAGGAGCTTAGAAAGTCAAAACCCTCCAAGCCCTTTCCCAGAGAGTATGCACTGTGATTACTTTTTCACCTTGAGCATGGCATTTCGCCAGATTTTAGAGCAAGCTTACAGCTTTCCCGCGACCGATTTAACTTTGAAGGAGCTCAAGCAACCTCTAAAGCAAAAAGTTAGCTTTGATGGTTATAGTTATGATGCCATGCTACAGTTTTTCGAGCGCTGCGACCTAATCAAGTTTGCCAAAGCCCCTACTCATGAGAACGAAGCCCTTAGCTTTCACGGCCAAGCTCTGTCTTGGGCTAAGGCGATCGTCGCAAAAAAAACTCAGCAGACCGACTCTTCAGAGTCCTTCAACCCAATGCCCTCTTCATCGTCTTAGCAGGTATGACATGACAAACTTTGCATTTGCAGAACCTTATTGGTTTTTATTATTCCTTTTATTCATTCCAATGATCCTCTCTTACCGCAAGCCCAAAGCCAGGCTATTGTTCTCAAAGCCACAGTCCCTCAAGAGTGCTGCATCCAGCCCTAAGGCTTGGCTCATGCACAGCGGTTTATGTTTTAGGCTTATGGGCCTCAGCTGCCTTATATTTGCACTAGCAAGGCCACAAACGGGCCAAGAACAGTCAAAACAGCGTACCGAGGGACTGGATATGATGCTGGTCATCGATACCTCAGGAAGTATGCGCGGCATGGACTTCATTATCAATGGTAAAAGAAAAGACCGCTTAACCGTTGCTAAGGAGGTCTTGAAAAAATTTATTGAAGCCCGCTCTGATGACAGGCTTGGCCTAACCATCTTTGGCAGCAATGCGTTCGCCTATGTGCCTTTGACCCTAGACCACGATGTATTAACGAGGTACCTCGATGAGGTGAGCAT
The DNA here is from genome assembly GCA_013215275.1 of Oligoflexales bacterium. Taxonomy (GTDB): domain Bacteria; phylum Bdellovibrionota_B; class Oligoflexia; order Oligoflexales; family Bog-1112; genus JABSRF01. Next base: position 4,822 of record JABSRF010000076.1, read on the forward strand.
TGGCATGGCCGGTGAGTCCACAGCGATTGGAGATGCCATAGGCATTGCCACAAACAGACTTAAGGACTTAGAAGCTAAGAGCAAGGTCATGATTCTGCTCACAGACGGCTCTAACCAAGCTGGTAAAGTAGAGCCTCTAGATGCTGCAAAGGCTGCAAAGGCTATGGGCGTAAAAATCTATAGCATTGGAGTTGGCTCGAAAGGCTTGGTCCCTGTGCCTACTCAATTTGGTTATCAAAATGTCAGGATCGATTTGGATGAGGAGCTCCTTGGTGAGATCGCAAATTTGACCGGAGGTCAGTATTATAGGGCGACCGACACAGAGACTCTTGCCAAAATCTATCAGACCATTGATGAACTAGAAAAAACAGAACGTGAGATTGAGGTTTTCAGGCTTTACGAAGAGTCCTACTCATTCTTTGTTTGGCCAGCATTGTTTTTTATCTTGTTCGAGCTCGGCTTTGGGCTAAGCAGATGGCGGAGGATCCCTTAAATGATGAACTTTGCTGAGATACAAAACCTGATCCTTTTATGGTTGCTGCCTCTTTGTGCAGGGCTTTTATACTTAGGTCACAGGCGCCGCCAGCGACGTATGCAGGCATTCACCTCATTGCGCTTAGGAGAGCTTCTAACTGCCACAGAGATCAAGTATGCAAGCATTTTTAAGGGAGCCTTAATCCTTCTTGCAACCGGGGCTTTGGTGCTTGGTCTTGCTAGGCCTCGATGGGGTTTTGAATGGCGAGAAGTCCCCCAAGGAGGGATCGACATTATGGTGGTGCTGGACCTTTCCACCTCTATGCTCGCAACCGACATTCCTCCTAATCGTCTTGAACGAGCAAAAAGAGAGCTCATAGACCTGCTTGGAATGCTTGACGGAGATCGTTTTGGAATCGTTGCCTTTGCCGGAGTCCCCTTTGTTCAGTGTCCGCTTACGGTCGATTATCGTTTAGCAGGACTGTTTATTAATCAGTTGAGTTTAGACCTGATTCCAGTGCAGGGAACGGCCTTAGGTGATGCAATCGATTTGGGAGTAGACAGCTTGGTAAAGGCCAGCTCAGCTGAAAGCCAGGGCAAGGCAATGATTTTGATTACGGATGGAGAGGATCAAAACCAAAATACCCTCAAGGCTGCTCAGAAAGCCAAAGAAAAAGGTGTTAAGATTTACGCTATAGGAATTGGCAAAGAGGAAGGCTCACCCATCCCACTACCATCGGGAGGCTACAAGAAGGACCGCAATGGGAATGTCATCATATCGAAGCTCGATGAAAAAACCTTGCAGGAAGCTGCCTTAATCAGTGGTGGCACCTACGTCAGATCAACAACAGGAGACATGGACTTAGACCAAATTTACACGAAAGGCATTAAAGTATCCTTAGAAGCAGGTGCTTATGGGGAATCTCGACAGAAAATCTGGTATGAGCGCTTTCAATGGTTTATATCCCTAGCAGTCGGTTTGCTTTTTTTGGAGTTTTTGTTGAAAGAGTTTAAACAAAAACGTGAGGCTAGTGTAAATGAATTATAGAATCCTAATAATGCTGATTTCCTTACTGTGTTTCTTTCCGCAACTCGATGCCAATGCCGACAGTTTGGATGACGCTCAGAAGGCTTATAAAGAAGGTGACTTTCAATCTGCAAGCGAAAAGTTTCTCAATGCAGAAATCGAGGAACCTGACAATCTGAAGCATGCTTACAACCGTTCTGTAAGCCAGTATCAAAACAAGGATTATGAAAGTGCCGCAAGTGGGTTTGCTAAGGCAGCAAAGTCAGAGGATCCCAGCTTAGCGCGCAACTCGCAGTTCAACCTCGGCAACACCCTTGCAGCCAAGGGAGACCTCAAAGGAGCTAAGGAAGCTTACTCTAACCTTCTGAAACAGTATCCTGAAGACCAGGCTACCAAAGACAACCTAGCTTGGGTTGATCAAATGATCAAAGAAATGGAAAAACAAAAACAAAACCAACAGAACCAGGATCAAGACAAGCAAGACCAACAGGACCAAGATCAGCAAAACCAGGATCAGCAAAACCAGGATCAGGAAAAACAAGACCAGCAGAACCAGGATCAACAAAACCAGGATCAGGAAAAACAAGACCAGCAGAACCAGAACCAAGAAAATCAAGATCAATCAAAACAAGAAGAAGACCAGTCTAAGCAAGACAAAGAAGAGCAAGATCAAGAAAAGTCAAGCTCTGCAAAGGAAGATCAAGATCAGCAAGAAGATCAATCTAGTGCTCAGAACCAGCAGTCTGCGGAAGAAAGCCCTGAAGATTTAGATAAGGCTGAAGCAGAAAGGCTGCTACGCTCACTTGAGGATCAAGAACGATATTACGGAAAACCACCAAAGATGCCACCTCCCGACCGTAGGCCCACAAAGGATTGGTAATGGAGAATCCAAGCATGAAACAGTATCTCAAAAACAGTATCCTCTTGCTAATTCTAGCTCTAGGGATCAGTGATAGAGCCAACGCAGCTAACCTGCAGGCATCCATTAGCCCAAGTGAAGGTGATGTGGGAACCACGTTTCAATTAACCCTTCAAGTCCAAGGTGAGCTCAATGAAGAGATTGAGTTTCCTAAAGTTCCAGGCTTAACCCTCCTAGGAACCAGCCATTCGAGCCAGATATCCTACATTAATGGACGGAGAACTAGCTCCATTGCGTTCATATACTCCCTCAAAGCCGAAGGTCCCGGAGACTATACGGTGCCTCCTATTGAAGCCAAGATCAATGGATCCACCCAGCGATCCAATGCCACAAAGTTCACCGTTGAAAAGCCTTCAGACCATGTAAAGGTTAAGGGAAGTAACTTGCCTGGAGCCTTTGTTCAGCGTAACTATTCCTCGCGAAAGCCCTTTGTTGGTGAAGCTGTCTTACGAACCACTAAGCTTTTTTTTCGTATCAAAGTCGTGGAAGAAAACCGTAGTATTTCGAAAACTGATCATACGCGCTTTTTTTCCGATATCGACAAAGAAATGGGTCAGGAAACTTTTAGTGGTCAAAGGTTCTCTGTTTTATCCTATAATGATGTGATCGTTCCAGGTCGCTCTGGCACCCTTAATATACCATCTGACTATGTGAGCATTGGCATCCAGCTTCAATCCTCACGCAGGTCTCGAGGTAGTTTTTTCGGAGAGCTCTTCGATGATGCTTTCTCACAACGCACCACTAAAACACTATCCACTAAAGAAGACTCCATAGAAGTGCAGTCTCTTCCAAGTCAAGGAAAGCCTAGCAAGTTTTCTGGACTTGTAGGAAGCTTCAAAACGACTGCAGACCTAAGTATTCGAGAGTTAAAGCAAGGAGAGACTGCAACCTTAACCATTGAAGTAGAGGGACGAGGGCTTCTAGATACCATGGGAGCACTTCCCCTAGTCTTTGATGAGAATATCAAGATTTATCCCGACAAGCCTGTCAACGAAGAGAAAGTAACAAAACAGCAAGGAATTTGGAGCAAGAGAGTCTATAAATTTGCCCTAGTGCCAAATCAAGCAGGAGAGCTTGACCTAGGCACCTTTGAGCTTCCAGTCTTTAACCCAGATAAAGAGAGTTACGAAGTCCTCAAAGCAGACTTGGGTACCCTACAGGTTATGGCAGCACCGGAAGTCAGCAAGGTTGTAACTCCAAACTCTCCTGAGCGTTCTGGCTTAGACAAAACCGAGGTAGAGTCTCTCACAAGAGACTTTTTGGTGGATATTCATAGAAATTTTGACATAGAAACGCAAACAGGACTTAACAGCACTAATCGAACGTGGCTTTACACCATCGCAGGATTAGCTCCCTTCCTTTTTTGCCTAAATCTACTTATGCATGGTTTTTTAAGTCGCAGTGGACAGCCAAATGCTAAGCAAAGGCGGTCATCAGCCTTAAGATACTTCAACCTGGATAAACAAAATTGGGAAGCCAAATGGCTGCAAACTGACCTTTCAACTGAGGCGATCGAATCCTACTATCGCATCTATAAGGATTTCCTAGGTAACAAGTTTAATACGAACGGCTCTGCCCTCACTGGTAGGGAAATAGAACGGATCTGTGACTCCTTAGCGTTGAGCGAAGATCAAAAATCAAATGCAAAAGAAATCGTTAAAAGCATGGATCAACTTGCTTTTAGCGATGGGCTTTTCAGTGCTGAACAGGGGTTAAAACTGATTAGCAAGATGGACGCACTCATATCGGAGATCGATAGACATGTACCATAAATTTTATGCTTTATTCCTTGGATTATTCCTTTGCACCAGCCAAGTTAGTGCGTCACAGGGGCAATTAGAGCTTGCTGCACAAGCCTATGACAAAGGTGATTTTTATCAGTCTGTAAAAATCTACGAAGAGCTAATTTCTGAAGGCTTAGATAATGGACATGTTTTCTATAACCTAGGAAACGCCTACTACAGGCTTGAGGAGCCAGGAAAGGCCATGGCAGCTTACCTTGCCGCTAAGAGGCTTCTTCCGCGTAACCCAGATATCAAGGCAAACCTCGCTTATGTGCATGGGCAGATTAAAGACAAGCTAGAGTATCAAACTGAATCAGGCTTTCTCAATGTGATTGCTTTCTGGCAAGATAGCGTTACTTCCAAAGAAATTTTTGAAGTCTTTCTATTCTTCTGGTGCCTAGGCTTCCTCCTCTTAGGGGTTTTTTATTGGAAACGGCAGCTTGTCCTATTAAAGCGCAGTGGGCTCGGTATGTTGGGAGTTGCAGTGATCACTTTTAGCGCTTTTCTTATCAGTCAAAACCAAGATGCTGTTTGGGGAGCAGTATCAGCTAATAGCGCTGCCGTCAGGTCCGGTCCAGGAGAGCTAAACACCCAAGTCTTCGAACTTCACCGAGGCGCACCGATCAAAATCACTGAAGAGGAAAAAGACTGGTTTCTTATCAATCTATCCGATGGAAAAAAAGGGTGGATTGCCAAAAAACAGGTTTCTAGCTATGGCTTTAAAAATTCTTAAAAAAAGAATAACGAACGCTCGAACTGTATAGCTTCAACTGACATCAGCTTTTGAACCGACAGAACTTGCTGTTGCCTTTTTGAATCAGTATCTGCGCACCTCTTTCTGTACAAATACCACATTCATCCCCACGACAATGTTGAGATTGAAACCCATACTTTGCCTCAGGCATCCTGCCCTTAAATCTGTGCCAAAGGTGCTCAAAGGAAATATGCACATGGGGCTCACTGACATTAATGCCTGCAAGTGCTGGAATCCAAACCCCCGCACTATGGTAACGGGTTTCTACCAAACCATGCTCGGTCATAAGCTCCGGTATCTGCATGATGACATTTTTGTCCGAAGAACTCAGGTAGTCATGACTACTCGCTTGAACTAAATAACTCCAAGTGAAGCGTCCAAGTGATAAACACAAGATAGAGAAGACGCTGAGCATTACGATCATCGATGCCCTTTGACTGATAAAGACGTCTTGAATGACTTGAAAAAAAATTATACCTAACATCAGATTTAGGAAAACGCTCAATCTATCTGGATAAAAAAGATAACCGAAACCTGGTATATCGGTACCAAACCATACCATCCCAGCTGCTGTAGAGAAAGCGATTGGATTGAGAAAAAAGTCCTTCACTGAGTGGGTGCTAGCAAGAAATATAATCAAGGATAATTGGATGCCAAACTGCTTTGCGACAAAGGCAAAAAATTGCAGAGGTTTGCCAAATTGATTGGATAGCCCAGCCTCTGAGGTAGGAATTGGCATAGAATAGCTGTTTTTGATGATTGCTATCCAATCTTGAATCTTGAATAGGTATTCCATGTGAGGCCTAGCTTGAGTTAATAAGACCGGTAAAGAGCAAAAAACTGCAACTCCTAAAACAGCGAAGGCTCGAGTGTACTCAAATCTCAAAAGCTCTGGCCCTATTCTCCTGCTTGATATCAACAGGAAAAACGGTGCCAACATCAATGCATAGGGACTTGAAAGCGGGTGAATCAATATTGAGATAAAAAACAGACCAGAAATCAGCAGTGTTTGCCTGAGCAAAGATTTCTGCTTGAAGTTAATCAGTTCAATTGCCTTGGCAAGTGCTAATATTGCTAGGCCAGCACTAAAAACAAACACACCTCCTCCAGAACCGATAAAACGCGAAGGAAACGGGCTTAAATAATTGGTAAAAAGCAGGGCTGAAAAAATGGTGCTGTTGGTATTATTTTGCAACTTAGCAGTATGCTTTATGGCAAAGAATAAACTGATTACAGCCAGGTCATAGATTAAGAACCCTAGCACATTCACAAACTGGAGCAGGAAGATCAAGGAACCTTGCCAACACCACTCTCCAAGTGCAACGATTGGTGCGAGTAAGCTATGAAAGCCAAAAAATCTAGGGGCTCCAAAAATAGGAGCCCAAGTCTCAGGGATCAAGGTCCCATTTTCCCAATGTTCTAAATAGACCCTCACCATATCAGCTAGCAGGGTGATATCGTGACCAGGTGGAGACTCGTGAAAAATTAAATGAAGCGAGCGGGCTAGTAAAGCGAACAAGCAAATGTGGAATCGTTTCATCCTGTGATCGACCTTTCTTTTCTATAAACTTGATTTTAAAATAAAAACAAACATGCTTTGTTAGCTCAAGTGACACCTTGGATGGCAAGACTGTGTTACTATCCAGGGTTACGTCCCCAAAAAAATTATCTCAGCGCCACGTTTGGCCCTCCTCTCGCCAAAGTTTAAACTTGGGTATTACTTCGTAGTCCTCTAGAATGTAACGATATCTTTTTTTATCTTGTCCATTTGCAAACTTAACGAGATTGCTCGATGAATTTTTTGCAGAGCCCTTTTTTTAAGAAATCCTGGCCCTATCTACTTTTGCTTACCATTGGAGTTCTTTTTTATACCTTTTACGTTGGTGTATCTTTTGTACCTTTGCATGGTTCTGGCGATATGGGTGGCTGGGAATACTCGGGCTACTATATTTTTGAAAACCTGCAGTGGATACCTTTTCCTTGGCTGCCTTTTGATAACAACCTACATTTTTATCCCGAGGGAATATCTCCTGTCTTTATGTCGTGGGGACTGGAGCGGGATCTTTTTTTTGCGCTGATGTATAAACTTTTTGGCCATGGGGGATGGCTTTTTCTTTACTTTGCTCTTTCTCATGTACTGCTCAGTGTTCTGGTTTTTGCCCTTTGCCATAAACGACTTGGATGGAAGAAAGCACTTTTTCTAGCCATTGTTCCCACCTATTTTAATATCTATAGTTTGAATAAATTCCCCGGTCACTATGGTCTTTCGATTCATCACTGGACCTCTTTAGCTATTATTTTAGATTTTTTGATCCTCAAGCAATTTCACAATAAGGAAACTCCCGACTTAACCCTTATCATATGGCGAGTTTTTGCCACCATTGGTACCTTAGGACTAGATCTCGGCTATGTAGGAGGATTGGCCTTTACCTCAGCAGTGGCTACATTGTTCTATTTGCACACTTTCTACATTGGTTATGGTTTAATTTATCGGACGGCTTACATTGGAATTTCGGAAATCAAGAACACCTGGCTCAGGCAGCTGCGTCTTAATCTCTGGCAAAAAGTGACACTCATCTGCACCTTGGTAGCCTATACGTCTTTAATTTTCCCCACTTTTTTGAGCATGTTTTTAGAGGTAAAAGCACAGCAAACACCTGAGATTTTAGCAGGGGCATGGTTCACCAGCCCTGAACGGATTTTTGCGCCCTTGATAGAGCCTTATTACACTCAGTATGTAAGTCAGTTTAAAGACAACCCCGAAGGGTACGGGGCTGGATCCGTGGGTTGGTTCTTTTTAATTAGTGGCACGATCGGTCTTTTTTTTGCGATTAGGAAAAAATACCTACCAATCTTTCCAATTTTGCTATTTTTTATTAGCGTACTACATTTTAATCCGGAGTACCCCTCGCCACTTAAATACCTTCCCTGGAACTCATATGCCCGCGTTGGCCCCAGGTTGGGCATGATTTTTCCATTGCTGCTATCCATCATGGCTATCGCTGTGCCTTGGACTTGGAAGGCAACCCAAGCTAAGTCATCTTGGAAAGCGGCGACCTCTTGGGCTCTTTTAGCTCTTCTTTTATTGATCGAATCCAAAATGATCTTAGGTCCACGCCTCACTCACCCCTATAAAATTCAAGGACCATCTGAGGTTTATCTCCAGCACATGGACGCGATCAAAAAAGAACCTGGGGAAGCGGTTTTTGATTTTCCTTTTTGCTACAAAGGCGGTAACGGTGGAGGCCACTGCCCACACGAAAACCTGTCCAGTGTTTGGAGCAACCGCAAATACCATGGCAAAAAAGTTCTAGGAACGTATTTTGGTCGTTTACCCCACAAATATAATCAGTTCTACACGAAGTACGGGCTTCACCAAATGATGCAAAACCAATCTCTAGGTTGCCTGAGTGAGCAAGAAACGACTTTATTAAAAGGGCTATTTCATGAATATGATTTTTGCTGCATGAATGTTTATGTAGATGTCTTCAGAAAGGAATGCAGAGCCACTTACGAAAAAGTGTTTGGCAAACCTCAAAAAGTCAGCAAACTTGAAAATTTTGGCACCACCTATCTATACACAAAGTCGGGTATGAATAAAAAAAATCCTGAAAGCATCAAAGTAAGCTGGTCGGTTTATCAACTCTTTGAAAGCACCCAAGAGCTAAACGATATTTATAGAATCAAGCAATTTTATTTGCCAAAAGAAGTCGACGATCGACTTAAAACTCTCAAAAAATTTTCAAATCTCGATTTTAAACCTTATGAGGATTTTGATGGCTTTCTCACAAATTTAAAGAATAACAAGGATCAAACCAAGTTCTTCTTGGTATCTACCATGGAAATTAAGAAACCGGGGTTTTTCTTTGTAGACAAGCTCATCGATTATTATATTTACTTCAGAGGTAAGGAGTTTATTGCTGATACTTCAAGACAAGGTAGCTTTTTCGCGAGAGCTAAAAAGGCCCGTATTTCTGGCCAAATAGACTTCAAACTAAGTAAGGAAGAGAAGGAGATTTACCTGCACCCTTCTCACGTACCTGCTGATATGGTGTTTGACGAGATCGAATTATCCCCCGAGGATAAATTAGCCTTTGGAGTGCGTTTGGCAAACCCTCTTGGCACTGCTCGCTTTAAAATCTACCTTGATGACCGATTGATTTTTGAAAAATTCATTAAAGGCAAGAAAGACTTCAGCAATATATTTGTCAGCTTGAATAAGCATGTGAAGGAACCTGGTAAAAAGCACAAAATCAAGTTTTCTATTGACCCAGCAGGGACCACCAACTTCACTTGGACATCTTGGATAAATCCGAGAGTGGCCTACCATAGATAAGGATCAAGTAGTATTTTATTAATATTTGAAACACAGTAAATGCAATTAATTTGTAACGAAAAAATTTTTTTTGTTAAATTAAGTTGAAATTGATTACAAGGCACTGGTCTCGATCTATTGACGCACTCTAACGGTCATTAACTCCACGATACTCATAGGTTTAGCAATTATCCC
>JABSRF010000077.1 GCA_013215275.1 Oligoflexales bacterium
GAGTGCGCAATCACAGGCCAGAACTGTACTAAAATTAACCATCAATGGGTAGGACATTTATTTGGAGTTACCTAACCCTAGGGCTTCTAGCAATCATAATGGTAACCTTTTATAAAGGTTTTTAAAAACGTCACATAAAGCCACATTCGGCAAGAGGATGCATTATCATAGTATTAAAGCTTAACGGCTGATATTTATGGATTTTTTAGGTGCAATTAAATACCAATGCGATCCCTAAAAAATTGAAAAAAAACCGAAATATGCTTCGAATTTCTAGAAAAAGAGGTCCCGAAGCTCATAGAACGATAAGGAGGGACTTTCTATTTAGGCATACTAATTCTTCACCAATTTTAAAGGCATAGCGCCCTTGGGAAGTTTGCATCCATCAAGCTCCAAATCGATGTGTAATTCATCGTCTAAACAGGTATAGATCATATTGGTTTGCTGGGCATAGCTATAACCCTTCTGATAGAAAACATTCCCATCTTCATCTACTTCGCAAGGGTTATTCAAAGTGCACTCCCTTCCAGATTCATTGCCCGTATTGTTGATGGCTACAACGGTCTTGGTTCCCGTTAAGATAACTGGAGAGCCGGAAGTTCCGCCAATCGTTTTGCACCCAGGGCGGCTGTAACGAAGAGAGTCATGAAAGGTCCACTTATCTTCTTTTAGACGGTAGACCTGCTCTTCAATGGAGCAAGAGTATCCTCTATGCCAGTAACCTGAAATGATTTCAATCTCATCCCCCGTAGCAGGCCTTTCGCTGGATAAGGTCAAAGCTTCAACAGAGTACTGATCTTCAATCTGCCGGTATGTTTTTTGTAAGGTATACAAAGCAATATCAGTTTGCGTCATGGTTGCATACTCAAGCATACTTGCATAGACCCTACCAGCCGTCCTACCTCTCGAATTAAGCAAGGTAAATCTTCGCCTAGACTCACGCTTATAATAGGCAATATTAGGCTTTATCAAATCTACGCAATGCCCATTGGTAAGGATCACAGCTTTATCGTCTAGATCACTCTGCTCATAACGGATTAAGCTCCCAGAACAATTTGATAGCTCAACGATTCCATTGAAGTCATAATTTTTCGTAAACAGATCTTCATCGAATGAGAGTGCCTTCTCTCCCAAGGGCAAGGGAAAGGACAATGCAAAACTTGTCTTGTCGGCACACAGTAGAGAAAAAGCCACAAACTGTAGCCCTAAAATTGTCGTAAAGATACTTCGAGTCATAACACCTCCGGGGGAATAAAGCAGAACCATTCACCAACGCGTACAGCTCACCTTCCCAAAAATTTTTGATCGGAATTCATTTTTATCAATGCTCAGAGCAGCTTTACTTTTTTCTAACATATCTATTTACTGGGTTCTAGCTTTTTTACGACTGGCAACAGATAAAGCCGAGCATGCGGAATCTAAATAATGTTTGTAAGCATGAAAAAGATGGAGAGAAATATACGATTATTCGTATATTTGAATCAAAATTTGTTGATAAGAATTAATTTGATTAAACTTGATCAGGCTTTCATTAAGCCTGATCAAGAGTAAGAACGACACGGCACTGGTCATGCTGTGGAGAGCGATGGATAACAGGTGGAGTTCCTTCCTTCCAGTTAGCACCCTTCATAAGGGCTACTGCCCCTGAAGGAGCTTCAAAGATTTGCAGGATTTTATCTGCTTCAGCTTTCTTAATCCACGGGTCAATCTTTGTGATTTTATCGCTCTGCAAAAACAAGGGATGCTCCACCCATTCACTACCTTTTCCATAAAGGCTATGAACTAGCCTCACTCCAATCCGGTCAAAATGAAACTTGGGGCACATGGGGCGTTGATGACTGGCAATTCGTAAACCCACATCATCTAGGCCAAATAGAGTCGCAAAAAGATCCACTAAGTACGCAACCCACTGCTGCGTCTCTTGCTTTCCGACACCCTCCGGTAGAAAGCTAAGCGCTTCATGAACGGTGTCAGGCTTGACGATTTTTACAAAACTGAACTCTTTTTGAGCCATTTGCTTAGCATATTGCTCTCGCTTCTGACTGATGGGAGGCTCCCAAATGCCGAGGCTAAACTCGTTCTTATATATTTTTGCTAAATCCACAACCTGATCTGCAATAAAATGCTGCCCTATCCTTGAGTTTTTTCCTGAAGCCCACTCATTTGCTGGAATTGAATTGCTCATACCTATCCTTATGAATATCCACCTTAGCTTCTTCAGAGTGTTTTGATTAAACGTCCCTTACCTGAGAAAACTTGTTGGAAACCCAAACAACTAGGGGTCAAGCTAAGCTGGGTAAATTTGTAAGATCCTATCAGTTAATTTTGGTATCGTTTTGTTGATCGTTACTTTGCTGCTGCATGAGTGAAAACTCAAACTGTTCAGTGACCTCTTGCATCTTTCCCCATGGAGGGAATGGATCATCGAAATTTGCCCAAGTTGAAGGATCTTTTTGCTCTGCTTCCGTCAAGGTTGCCCACTCTAGGCCTTTCCTAATGGCTTCTTCATCGTAATCTTGTCCAATAAAGACAAGCTCATTGCGACGGTCTCCAAAGGTGTCATCCCAAATCTCTAGCAACCACTTATAAAATTCTTTGTTATCTTCAGGAGGTCTTTTTTCAGCTGGAATAGCAGCCCACCATATGCCAGCTTTGTCAAATTTTGAGTTTTTTCCTGCAATTGATAACAGAATTGAAATAGCTGCTTGAGACGCAATCCAGAAGTAACCCTTTGCCCGAATCACCCCTTTCAAAGCATCTCCTTCCTGGACCATCTCCAGAAAGCGCTTTGGATGAAATGGCGCCCTGCTCTTGAAAGCCATGCTTTTGACACCATACTCTTCAAGTTCCGATAACTCTTCACCCCTTAAAACCTTTAACCATCCCGGAGACTGCTGCGCCTTCTCGAGATTGAAGAGCTCAGTTCCGAGAACTCGTTTAAGGTCCACCTTGCTATTCTCTGCAATAACAACCTGAGCATCAGCATTAAGGCCTCTCACGATGCCCTCGATCTTTGTCAAAGTTTCTGCATCGATCAAATCTGTCTTATTAAGGATTAAAACATCAGCAAATTCCACTTGATCATTGATGAGTTCTACTAACGAACGCTTGTCATCGTCTCCAAGAGCAACATCTTTGTCTTTTAAAGTCTCCCGGCTATGCCAAAAATCTTGGAAGGTACTGCAATCAACGACAGTCACCATCGTATCGATATGAGCATAGTCAGAAAGGCTTTTTCCATCTTCTGTGCGAAACTCAAAGGTTTCAGCCACAGGCATCGGTTCGGAAATTCCCGTGGATTCAATCAAAAGGTAGTCAAACTTTTTTTCTTTTGCAATTTTTTCTACTTCGGTTAGTAGGTCTTCTCTTAGCGTACAGCAAATGCAACCATTAGACATTTCCACGAGCTTTTCATCTGTTCTTGAGAGTTGAAGCCCTTTTTCCTTAACAAGCTCGGCATCAATGTTAATCTCACTCATGTCATTGACGATAACCGCTACCCGCATGCCTGTGGTGTTCGTCAAAATATGATTGAGCAAGGTCGTTTTTCCTGCTCCTAAAAAACCTGATAAAACAGTTACCGGCAAAGAATGCTTGCTTTTTTCCAATGGATCTTCCTTCCACTATTTTGGCAATTAGAGCTTTGAGGTTGGTTTGTAGTAAATTAAGCTAAATTTTATAAATTTATTGAACATGAAAAATTCCCATCCTAATATCAGAAACATAAGAATAGATAGGTGTCAATAAAAAATGATATATCATATCAAGTTAATTCACATGAGTTTAGGCATCGTTTTGACAGTGATCTGTTTTAACATTTCTAATTAGACAGATTTTATTTTTCTTTAAATTTAAAAAATTCTTGCCAACAGGCAAATCGCCCACTTGAATAAAACTAGCTTTTTTGAGAGATTATAAATGGTGCTTCCATCGAAAATTTATTCCGTTGGAACACTAGACTCTGTGCCCAAGAGTAATATTGAAAATAGGTCTCAAAATGGAATTAGCTCATTTTTCATTGGAAGCAGTGGTTGCGGCTCTCGCATTTGGAGCTTTGCATGCTTTGGAACCTGGTCACGGAAAAACAGCACTTTTAGCTTATATGGCAGATGGATCAAAATCATACAGCCATTCTGTCGTGGTGGGAGCTGCAAGCTTCTTTTCCCATACTGTCTCGATATTACTTATTTCTTTTATAGTCCACGCTGCCACCCATTTTGCCGGTGAGGTTCTTAATGCTCAGACGGTCACCTGGTATGTGGGCTTCTGCAGTAGTTTAGTTTTATTTGGAATTGGCTGCTTTATGATGGTTCAGAGCTATAATAGGCCTAGAAAAAAACATGCTTGTTGTAAACATCACGCTCATCATGACCATGACCATAATCATGGAGAAAAGAATCTTAGCACCAAAAAGTCTAAATTTTCTTTAAGCGCTATCCTAGGAGTCTCGGTAGGCTTGTACCCCTGCCCTACAGCAATCGCAGCCTATTTGACAGCGCTTACAAACGGAAACCATAAAACTGGTTATCTGGCAATCCTCGTCTATGGAATCGGTATTGGCATTACTATGATGCTTATCGGTCTAACATCCGGCTATATGGGCAGGTCATTGCTCTCCCGATTTTTCAACAAAAAACTAAATCAAGCTCTTATTATTAGAGCCCAGTCAGCTATTTTTATGTTGATTGGAATTGGGCAGCTTTTCAACATTCACCACTAGGCCTTAAGCGCTTTACGTGGATACTTTGCACACTCCCTATCAATAATTTCTTTAAGAGCACTAGGATCACTTCCTGGTCCAACCACTAACATAGTAGGACCGGCTACCAAGGCTCCATGATAAGGTCTGACGATGGCATCTGGGTAAGCAGGAATTTTTTCAAAGTAAGAATAATAATAATCATCATCAAGCTTTGTGCAGCCTTTTACCCTAAGAATCGTTTTTGGTAGTGACTCCAGGATCGACCTCAAACACTCTGAGTATAGAGGGTCAGGCAGCGGCACCGAGCAAGATGACCAATGAGCCTTTAAATGGTCCATTTTTTAAGCTTGATTCTCTGAAGCCCTCAATTCAGCCAGCTCCATCGATTGAAGCTTATCCCATATTTTTACCTGAGCTGAGGGGTTAAGTGACTTAATGTCACTTTGGACTCTGTTAATCCTGTCTGTGCTAAGCCCTTCCGTGTGGTTTAGAACTATAAGAGAGGATACCTGGACCTGGTTAGCTTCCAGCTCATTATGAGCCCCTCTTTTTTGCCAGTTTTTCGCATCAACAACCGAAATCTGCACTGGTGGCAAAAAGTTTCCTTTGATCCCAACCCCCAAAAACTCCATAAGGGTGACGGCATCAGAAGTCCCATTTGCCTCAATAAAGGTAATCCCTCTTTCACGCTCCGGTATCGCATTAACTTGGACCCTAAGCTCATTGATACCACTACAACAAACACAGCTTCCGCTGAGAGCTCTGGTAAATTCAGGCCCAAGAATCTTGCGGAAAGCACCAGAGTCTAAGTCTGCATTCTCATAATCATTCAAGATCACAAATGGCTTCCAACCAGCATCGAGGTAATCATGGAGCAGCTGCTTCATTAGTGTTGTTTTGCCAGCCCCTAAAAACCCAACAATGACTATGATCGATTCCATAATGATAACTCCAAATTAACATTGCAATTAGAACGAAAGAAATTATCACATCAGACTAATGGAAGAAAGGACCTTAGTGCTTAACAAAGACTAAGCTCGCTTACCTACGATGCGCCTTGCTGCTGAGCGAGCGCCAGAAATATTACGTGCAGCTGGGCCTAGCTCTAATTCTGCCAAAGCACCAGATACGAACAGCCGTGGATGCCATCTTAACTGGGCATCTAAGATTGGATAGTCACAGGAAGCTGTTGGCAACTGGTATTCAGACAGGAGGTTTGCAACTAATTTGCCTCCTGGCCTTTCTCGCTTGAATCCTGTCGCCAGCAAAACCATATCTGCTTCTATTTTAGTGTCATTCGCAAGCTCAACAGTGACTTCGTTTCCGTTTACTATGGCTTGTCTCACGTCAGAATGATGGAAGTTAATCTTTTTATCAGCAATATGCTTTCTCAAAGAAGCGATTAATTCCTGTGGCGCAGAGCCCCTGTGCCGAGCATGGCTAATCATCTTCCTCCTCACCTCGTAGGACTTTTGCTTGAGAAAGCCTGCCATGTACTTTGGGCCTAGCCAACCGGGATCACTGTCAAATTGAAATTGCCTTAATTCATGCCTAGTGACTAAGTGAACCTTAAAACCGATAGTATAAGCATATAAAGCTGCCTGAATTGCTGAAATGCCCCCACCTACAATGACTAAATTCCTATTCTCACCTTTTTCAGGCCAGAGAAAGTTTTCAGAAAAAATATGCTCAGTATTTGGAACAGTAGCAGCCCAGTCTGGTTTATTGAGATGGTCTCCAGACCCTAGTGCTAGCACTATTTTTTGCGAGCTTAGATTTTGCCCATGCTCGCAGTTAATTTCTACATGATCGTTGCCCAGAACGATCTTCTCCACCTTTGCCTGCACATGGAGGTCCTTAAGCTTGAACCGATCAATCACCAGTTCAGAATGCTTCTTAAAAAAATTTGTGGAGGGTCGGCTATAAGGCTGTCTAAAATAAACTTGCTTGTACCTAGCTTTTTTACCACCGTACTTTTGCAAGTCAAATGGGTCAATTGCTAGATTATGCACGGCTGGTGACCTTAAATAGCTCATTCCTGTAGCTGCTGTATGACTGTACCAACGATGCAATAAATGAGGCCAAGGATCGATGATGCCAAGTTTTGGATCTGAGTCTTTATACTTATCAAGAATGCTGGCTGCTATATGCACACCATGAATCCCACCACCAATAATGATCCAATCAAAATTATTTTCTAAGTGCATACGTAAACTTTTTTTAATTAGCAATGAGGCTATATGCTCTCAATGAGCATCGGTCACTAAGAAGAAATTAGTTCAAAAGTTCTTCCGTAGGACCAAACGAATCGCCCATTTTCACCCAGTGTTTCGAGCCCATCGATTGCTCGCTTGCAGTGAGTAAGCACTCGTCAAGGAGCTTTGTAACCTCATCATGATCCATATTTTGGCCTATGATGACAATTTCCTGGATACGATCGCCATAGGTGTCGTCCCAGTCTTTCTCAAATGATTTAAACTCTTCATCACTCTCAAAGTTCCACTCTGATTGTGGGATCCCTGCAAACCACTTGCCTTCGAAATGAGCTGAGCAAGAGCCACCGGCTTGAGACCAAACCCCTACGTCATCAGGTCTAGAGGCGATCCAAAAGACTCCTTTTGACCTAACCACCCCAGGCCATCTTTCAGAGATTAGGTCCCAAAAACGTCCGGGGTGAAAGGGAGCACGCTGCTTGTAAACAAAGCTGTTAATGCCATATTCTTCAGTTTCACTGTTAATTTCATCAAAAGGCATGGACATCCACGCAGTGCTTTCCCTTGCCTCTTCAATGTCAAAAGAGTGGGTATTAAGCAATTCTTTGAGAGGAACTTTGCCAAAACTAGCGTTGATGATTTTAGCAGACTTGTTCAGGTTACGGAGGATACCACGAATCTCATTTAACTGTCGTTCTGACACCTGGTCGGTTTTGTTTAGGATGATCACATTTGCAAACTCGACCTGGTCAACCAGGAGATCAGCAATGGTTCTGTTATCTTCCTCATCAACCTCCATTTTGCGGTCCATGAGGTAATCAGCTTGATCGATCTCATTTAAAAAGTTTTTTGCATCCACCACAGTGACCATGGTATCGAGCCTAGAATGGTCAGATAGTTTCCTATCGAACTCGTCTTCATAGTAGAACGTTTCGGCTACTGGCATTGGCTCGGCAATACCGGTCGATTCAATCACGAGGTAGTCATATTTTTTTTCTTTTGCTAATTTTTCAACCTCTATCAGCAAATCTTCTCTAAGAGTACAGCAGATACACCCATTGGTCATTTCAACAAGCTTTTCATCCTGCCTCGAAATTTTTACATCATTTGCCTTAAGAGTTTTTGCATCAATATTGATTTCACTCATATCATTGACGATAACGGCTACCTTGAGGCCTTCTTTATTGCTAAGGATTTCTTTTAACAGAGTGGTTTTACCTGCTCCTAAAAAGCCAGATAAAACTGTGACCGGTAACTTGCCGTCAATTTGCGATAAACTCACGATTTTTCCTTTAGTGCGCGTTCAAACCATTTGATTGTTTTATTCAGGTGTTCTTCACCATAGAGAGACGTAAATTTTATTGTTTCAGTCAGTTTCGGATCATTTAAAGACTTTAAACGTAACTCAATATACTCTTTGGTGAGCGGTATTTTACACTTTATTGTGATACATTCAACCCATTGTTCATAGCTTGTTGGGATCAAAATAAATTCCTTTCTTTTCAGATGGTTGGACAATAACTAGACCTAGCAGGCTTCTCTAAGTTTTACTAAAAAGCCTAGGCAAGAATAGAGGCCCAAGCAGAAGGATGAGCACCGGAACACAGCTAAAGCAAACAACAATAAATGCTCCTGAAGGCACATCAATCACAAAACTTAATGCAAGCCCTAAAAAACTAAGTAAGGTAGCGAAAATCCAGCCAAATATTAGGCGGGAGCGGACTGATTTGAAGAAAAGAGTGCTGGTAAGGGCTGGAACAATCAAAAATGAAAAAACCTGCAACACTCCTGCTACTTGTACTGAGGAGGTGATAACCACCCCAAACAAACCGTAAAAAAGAAAATCCCACTTAGATCCAACATGCCTTCCCGAAAAAGATGCCTCAATGAGTTGCCTACGGAATAAATAGTGAACAAAGCCAACGCAAGCATAGATGCAGGCTGTCTTCAGAACCTCAAACCAAGAAACCCAAAGAATCTGGCCCACCAGCAGCTGCTTAATATGCTCTGCGCCATGTGACATGTTGTTAACTAGAAGGACTACGGAGGCGGAGCCAAGGGCATAAACAATGCCAATTATAGCCTCTTGGGAAAACTTTTCTTCATACCTTCTTGCAATAGCAAATAGATAGGCGGCAAGAAAGGTTGCCATAAGTGAGCATAGGTAAACTAAAGATGAGTCTGGACTCAAGCCAATGCTCAGGGCAAAGGTCGCACCGAATGCTGCTACTTGCGCTAGGCTTAGGTCAACGAAAATGACCCCACGCGCGAGCACATGAAGGCCCAAATAGCAGTGTATCCCAGTCAACACGACACACATCGCAAACGGTGGCGCCAGAAATGATATGGCATCGATCATTTAGAGTCACCTTCAAAAGCCACCACCAAAGCTTCGAAAACGTCATCTAACTTGAGAATATCTTGTCTGCCGCCCACTGAAATAGGCACCTTAACCACCCTCATGCCTGGGAGCTCTTTAGCAACCCTTTTAGCCACAGAGTCATCGTAAATGTTTTCTACCAAGGTCAACTTTACACCAGCCTGCTTTGCCACTTTAATAACATCTAGAATATGAGCAGCCGTTGGTGGCACTCCAGGTAGGGGCTCGAGGATCGCGGCAGATTGCAGGCCAAAACGATCAATAAAATAAGTGAGGGTTTTGTGATAGGTGACGATCTTTTTAGTCCCTGTAGCTGCTATCCTTTTTGCCCAAACCTTGGTCTTGGCTTCCATACGTTCCATTAGTTTCTGGGCATTTGCCTCGTAGACTCCTTTATTTTTGGAGTCTAGCAGAGCTAGACGCGCAGCAACATGCTTACCTATTTGACCTATTCGAATGGGATCCAAGTCCACGTGAGGATTGCCATCTGGGTGCACGTCTCCATCAGCGCGGGTAATGTGGCCAGTATGGACTTCAAGGACGTCTAACAGAGGTCCGACCTCTAAATACCCTTTTTTCCCCTTCATTACCTTGAGATTTCTACCACCCGACAACACCTTAGGTAACCATGCTACTTCTAGCTCAAGACCCATGGCAATGACTAAGTCTGCCTGGTGAGTTTTAATCATAAAAGAAGGCTTAGCCTCAAGGTAATGAGGGTCTTGATTACCCTTGCAATAGGACTCAACCTCGACATGCGCACCACCAATTTCTTTTACCACTGTTTTTAGATTTTCTGTGGATGCCATCACCTTTAAAACTGCATAGCTCTTGCTTGCACAAAAAAACGCAAGCAAAAGAAAAATTCTAATCTTAGAAATCATGAGCTGGGTGCGCTCCTAATATGAAAATAGATTGAAGTTCAGCATATTGCTTCTTAGTGGTGTCCTGGTTTTTCTGAGTAGTGGTCTCATGGTTTATAGCTAGTCTAAAGCTTGCAAATTCACTGCTTTTGTAAGTAAGCGTCGGAACAAAGCCATATTGAGAATTCGCGATCTTACTGCCATTTGCGTCTTTTAAGGATAATACCGTAAAATAATCAAACCGGCATCCTGCCGACAAAGACTTTGAAAAACCGTACTGCGGATACACATAGGTTCCCGCAGATTGACTCTTATCACCAGTTTTAGGAGTAACTTCTCGGTGCCAAGCTTCAGTTTGAAGCAAAAATCTTGGGAAGCTACCACTCTGGATTTTCGCAACTCCATCGAATCCTATTAGCTGCAGCTTTTCCTCTTCAGCTGATGTTCGAGAAAGGTAGCTGAGCCCGGTTGCAAGACCAAGGTCTGCTGGCTCGAAAAAGCTACTCAAACGAGCATAGTGAGTGGGTATTTTCGGCTTTTTCCCCTCATTATGAGAGTGCCCATAAGTCCAACCATTCGTTACGCCTGCAGTTAAGTTAATATAAACCGAACTTGGGAACAAGTAAGAAGCCTCAGCACCAGAGTCAAGCACCCCCTCTGATCCAAAAAATTCATTGGTAACCTTGGGAGCAGAGACAAAAGGCCAGTCATGACGATGAAAACGGTTAAGCCTTCCAATCCCCAAAAAGTATTGACCCAACTTAAAGCTGAGACCTGACACTAGTTTGCTAGTGCTAATGCTAGCTTCGTGGACCTCATAGAGAGCCTCACCACCCTCACGATGGGCTGCAATACTAAGGATTCCCTCGAAAAGGTGATCGATTGGTGCATAGAAACTAATCTCGGTTTCTCTCACATCGAAAGAGTCCTTAGCACCACCATCCTCTTTGGATAGGTTAAAGGCCCCGACTAAGTCTGCAGCAATAGCTGTGGACAAACCAGATCCATCATTGGAAGCCTTTAGTTGATAGCTTTGAGATAAAGCTATGAGCACTGTTAATTTCAAGCACAGACGTAAATGGTATCGACTCATAAGTTCTACTCTTCTTCAAATTTAGCTTCAGTAACAGTCGCAGCTGTGACACTTGCCTTATCAAGCACTAATCCCCAAAGATTGCCCGCGCCCTGTCCAGGTGCCTCTCCACCATCTTCAGAATTGAATTTTGCGTTGTCTTCCGTAAACTCTGTGACACCTGACCAAACGAGGATATGAGTGGGACTTTCATCATTATGGAAATCGGACTGGAACGACAAACTTCCCGAAGCGTCAACGTCAGTAAAGCTCGAGCTGATATCTACTTCGCTACTATCGTTTTTAATCTTGGCTGTTAGCGTAGTTCCAGAGCGAGAAAACATAAGCGAAATTCCGGCCGTCAAGTCATTTGCAGCATTTGAAGTTAATGTCAGAGAGCCAGCATCTTCAAGAGTAAAGCTAAGTGAGTAGTGGTTTCCTTGGCCTGCGTTAGGATCAACGAATACGATAGACCCAGCACCAGAAATACTGGTGGTGCCATGGGTTAAAGTGCCAGCATCAACCGCATTATAAGAGACACCGTTAAGGTTATAGCTGCTACTGCTGCTGCTATCATCATCATCACTGCACCCAACAGCAACACTAAAAAACAATGCTATAACTGATGCCAATAAAGTTCTCTTCATTTCGATTCCCCATTATGAATTATTAAAACAAGGTGGACATCACCTTTTTTAGGAAAATAAACGAATTAACAACATCTATTACTTTGGCAGATACGACTATTTTTATAGTGAGCGATAGCAATGATGCCTGCTCCAAGGAGGGTAAGCAGCTTCTCTCCTGATTCTCCAACAAGCTCATGCCCCAAGAAAGCTGCAACCGTCAGAAAAAAAACACCCAGGAAGCCTAAGCCTAGAAACGCGAAGGAGCCATGCTTTCTACATCCCAAGGTTAAAGCAACCACACTAATAGGTAGCACCCCGGCAATCATCCACTGATGAAAGAGCTCATCATCGGCAATAGAGTACGAAGCTAAAGAAGGTAAAAGAACGATTAAAACAGGAAAAAGGAGACAATGGATGGTCCACAGAACAGACAAGCCTATCGCCAGTTTGTCTGTGTATGCTTGAATATTAACCATAGCCTGTAGCCCTTATCAGTTATCTTCGAGGATCTAACCTGCACATTCATGGCATAAGCAGTTTAGCTCTAGTTGCTTGTTAAGAAGTTTAAAGCCTAGTTCTTCAATATTTCCTTGCAAAATTTTAACGGTGGACCCGTTGGTCATTATCTCTTTCACTTTGTGACAATTGTTACAAACCAAGAACCTAGCAAAGGAATGTTTGTGGTCACAGGTGATATGTGAACATGCCACATACTTATTCACGATACTCATTTTGTGGACTAGTTTCAGCTCCATCAACACGTCGAGGATTCGATAAACTGACATAGTAGGGATAGAGCGATCGAACTCTTTTTTAACACTATCAGCAAGTTCATAAGCTGAAAGTGCCTTATCAGACTTAAGCATAGCAATGAGTACCTGCTTACGAGTGGGCGTAAGCTTTTTCCCATGCTGATTTGACATGGCTTCAGCCTTACTGATTATAGATTCTATACTGTCTACGTTCATGACCAATTCCTTGCAAAACCTAATCTATAGAAACCATAGCTGCTTGCCCTTGTCAAGATTTATGATACAGTATATCATACCATCACAACTTGGGTAGACAATCTTATTAAATCCGCTGAACTAAAACAGCTATAAAGTAGCTTAATTCATTAAGCCTTTTGTTAAAAAAACACAATATATTGAATAATTGTAATTGCTAAGGACCCGCGATTCATGCCTATTTATCTATTTCAATGCAGTAGCTGCTTGTCCACTTTTGAAATCCAGCTTAAGATCTCTGATACGCTAAGAGTCTGTCCTCTCTGTCAATCAAGAACCGCTGAGTTTGAAAAGTTGCCAACCAGATTTGGGACAGCAGCATTGGGTGGCAAAAAAGACGCGCCCTCTAAGCCAGTGCCTAGTAGCTCTGCCCTAGGAAAGTCCGAGCATTGCCACGGGCATGGCAAACATGGCCACCATGATCCCCATGCAAGTTGTAAAAAAGGCTATATTGATAAGTTAGTCAAAAGGTACGATAAGTCTATAAACTAAGCTCAAACATGATTTGCTAAAAACTGCCCCAACTGCCCAACGACATCGACTGGAATGGTGTGTTGATCCTCAAAAGCTAAAAAGTCAGGCTTAATTCCACTCTCTTCCAGAAGCTCTTTTAAGGCAATGGCATTGCTGAAAGGGAGCAAGGGATCAATGCGCCCATGGCTTTGAAAGACTTTTAGATTGGGACGCTTTTGCGCTAAGCCACCCCATCTTTTTTTGCAAATCAGCGTTCCTGAAAGAATAGAAAGGGCCAATGGAGATTCCTCCATGCTTAAGGCTACATCGGTGGCCAGCATAGCTCCCTGGGAAAAACCGCCCAAAATGAACCGATCCAGAGGTAGTTGGTATTGCTGAGACAATAGTTCAATGACTCCTAGTAGTTTTCGTCTGGCAGAGGCAAGTCCTGCAGGCACTGATTCTTGAATTTCCTGAAATTGACCAAGCTCAATAGCTTTAGCAATGTGGCCTACCTCTATCTCCCACCAAGCACGAGCATCCGCTAAGGGGAACTGTTGAGACAAATCCAAAGGGCCTTGAGGCATGACAAAGTGAGTTGCAGGTAAATATTTAGAAATCATACGAGCAATGGGAACAAGGTCAGAGCCAGGAGCACCAAATCCGTGACAGAGTATAAAGACACTTTGCGCTTGATGAGAGGCTTCTATCACATGACATGTCAGCGAACCTATTTGACTTACATTCTCTTTCATCTTATCCTTCTATCATAGTTTACTGTTATAACCTGGGTGCTCTCCATAAACTTGGTTCTACCAAATTTAAAGCTGAACAACACTATAAATTAACAAAAGCCCCTCATACATGTTAGGTAACTCCAAATAAATGTCCTACCCATTGATGGTTAATTTTAGTACAGTTCTGGCCTGTGATTGCGCACT
>JABSRF010000078.1 GCA_013215275.1 Oligoflexales bacterium
TTATAGCATTCAATAACAAGTTTTAGTTTTACTTATACAAAGCTATTTTTGGTCTGGACAGTGGGGTCCACTTCAATACTAGAAGCTATGACGAGAACTTTAAGCGAAAGCCAAATAAAAACTCGATGCTGTTAAAATGGACTGATTCATCTACCTTAACTTTGGTGCTATTGAACTCTAGCTCATCAACACTCATGAGGTAGTGAGATGCCTTTAAACCGGTTCTAAACGAGAGCCCGCTACTAGCAACGAAGTCAACCAGAAATTGACCTGTTATGGTTTGCAATGGTATCTGGGAGGTGGACTCATAACTTATGTCTGCTTTGGTTTGTTCGTAAGAAGCTAGGCCCATTCCCAAGCCAATTGCCGGGCCTGCGTACAGATTGTTTCCTATCCGATAAGCATAAGCAATCTTGAATAAAGCCCCAATAGGTATGATAACTTCGCGATTTGCTGAGTTTAGTGCCTTAGAAAATATTTCAAATGAAGGGGTTAATCTTGTCCAAATATTGCTGGCCTGTATCCAGCCCAAATTTAGCCCAAAACCATAGGAGGGCCGTGGGCTGTCACCGTCAGTAGGATTGCTTTGCCCAAATTCAGCAAATGGCTCCAGATAGAAGCCTGTTTCAGGTTTGGCAACGATCGTCTGGCCTTCAATATGCCTACTGGGGTCGGTAGCGAAAGCCTGATTACCAAAACTGAACAAAAGTATTGAAGTCAGGCTGGTTTTTAAAAAAGAGCATAGGGATTTCATCAAAGTCAATGTCCATGTTTTTTGGGGGTAAAGTCGTTCCTGTCAATGCCGCTAAAACAAATCGTGCTTATTCTGATCTTTCCACAACATCTTAGCCCTTTTCAGGACCTCTTTTCTAGTATTAATATTTGTTTTTTCAAAGACTTCCCTAAGGATGTTGTTTGCATCGGTGCTATTGCGGCTCACTCGAAAATGATAGCGGGCTAGCTCGTACTTTGCGACCAGGTTCTCGGGGTTTTCTATGCTTAAGCCCTCAAATATTGCGATGGCATCACTATGTTTTCCTGAACGCATTAACGCGATGGCATAGCCTGTTTGAGCGACAGGGCAGCTATTGCATCGGGATGTCATTTTCTTAAACACTTTTCCAGCTTTAGAGGCATTGCCAAGGGCCAGGTAAGTGTAGCCTAAGTTCAATCCTGCTGCAACTTCGTCAGGATTGGATTCAACCGCTTTCGCAAATAGTGAGAGTGCCAAGCGGTAGTCATTGAGGATCTGGGCATCTTGAATCGTTAGTAAGCCTTTCAAATTTAGGGCGATTGGATTGTTTGCATCGAGGTTTAAGAGCAGGTCGATATAATATTTGCTTAGTTCGGGTTTATTGAGCTGGTAAGATGCGAGGCAAACGTGAGCCAGGGCATGTTTATCATGAGGAGCTTCCTCTAAAAAAGCCAAGCTTGATGCATTAACTGCTTGCCAATTGGATTTTAATAACAGTTTTTTTTGCTTTTTTAAGAAAGCCTCTTGCCTAGGCTCAAGAGGGGTCCGCTCGTCACTGTGCTCTATAAAAAAACTAAGTTGGTCTTTGCTGACCTTGTAATGAGTCTGAGGGTTCTCATTTCTAGAGTGGATACAAGATGTCAAAGCCCATAAAAGGCTATTGATTAATATGACTGGCAAAAGCTTAAACATGCTCATCCCTTTACTTGAGGTTTTCCAGCGTATTCTATGAGTTGAATATATCCAATGCCACTATAGGGATCCTCATTAAAATTCCACTCTTTCATGGTATCCCAAAGAATTTTTTGAGCAACAGCAGGTTCCGTGATATTTCTGGATACATACCTTGCCATTCTTTTCCTTAGTTTGGACTCTAGCTCTGAATACCGATTTAGGAGTGATCGACTATTCGAGAGTGCTAAGAATGACTTCATTTCAATGGTTAGGGCTAGCAGCTCTTTAAAGCTTTGTGCACACGAGGATACTCGTTTTCTATTGCAAATACCCAAAAAGGTTTGCCTTATGTTTTCATAGTGTTTTACAGCCTCATCATTGCCGATGGTCCTTGACCGCAACTTTTTTATCAGTGAATCAGAAATAATCTTGATTTGCGAGAACCACACGAAATTTATCGTGTCTTTAACCATTGAGTTGCCTTTACCTAAGCTTGTCAGCTCCTTCTCTATTTCCCTCAATTTTTTGGAGTCTTGCTCTTTACTCGCCTTTTTTACTTTCTGGAGCTGTCTAAATATTTTTTGCTTAAAAATTTGGTACGAATCAAGCTTGGCTGCAACCTCAGTGAGCGGCTTATGTTGGGATTTTTCTTGACAGTATTTTTTGTTGGGCAAGATTTTACATAACTTTAAGAGCAAATCTAATTGCTGGCTTGGCTGATTAGGGTCCGGAAAGTCGACGCTATACTTTTTTGCATAAGTAAACGTCTCTTCAATCTTCCCCATACCTTTCAGTAAATTTATAAGTGCAAGTAAGTTTTTCTGATAGTCTGAATGGTTTTTTCCGATTGCGAGGTATTTTTCCAAGTATTTGCGCAATGGCTTGTATTTATGAAGCAGCCTCGTCGTTTCAACCAGGTTGGCTAGATAGTCAGCATAGTAGGGTGATCTCTGGAAGTTATGAATTAAATTTTCAAAAGCCTGCTCAGCTTTCAGAAGCTCCATATTTGCTAGTGCTTTTTTACCAATCTCATAGGTTGCTTTTTCTTGATATTTGTCAATTTGGATCGGTTTTCCATCAAATTTGGGGGTAAGCTTATGGTCCTTGATAAACGCTAAGATCTCAGCTACCAAGTTCCAAGATTGATGTTCATAAAGCTTGGTGATAAGGGCTCCCTGAATAAAGTCTATATTCTTGATGTTTGGGTTTTTTTGCCAGTATGGCCCCCATAGTGCATAGGCTTTTTCAGCTTTTTCATTGATTAAGTGAAGCATCCCCAAGTTACTTGCTGTATGCCATGAGCCTTCGTCTTGCTTTGTCGTTAGGCTTAATAGCTCATAGTGGAGTCCCTCAAATCTTTGGTACTCTGACTTAGGTCCGCTTTTCAGATTAGTCCAAGGTTTTGAAAGGGACCATTTACAGTATAGCGCATAGTTTTTGATTGCCTCTTTCAGGTCTAAAATTCTTTGATCGGTTTTTTTTGTGGTGCTTGATAGCTTATAGTAGGCCTTCCATGCTTTTTCATAAGATTGATCACGATGGAGAATTTTCGCTTCCAGCACCGAAATGGACCGTGAGTTGTCAAGGCTACCGCTATGCACTAAAAAAGTTTTAACAATATTCTCTAAGTTTGGAATTGCGCTGTACTTATGGTAAGCAGAATCAAGGTATTTTTTTGTAACCTCGAATAATCTAGCCCTTAGTTGCATGCGAAACTGAGATTGGGCAACTAAATTGAGCGCTTTTACGAAAACCCCTTGATAAAATATGATATCTTGGTCTTGCTCATAAAGAATTTTAGCAAAGCGGAGGATTCTTTTTTGAATCAAAACTTGCTTAGACTCCTCTGCCGTCTTTTGAGCGATCTTATCGTAAATATGGTAGGCCTCTTCGTGTTTCTTTTTTCTCCAATGTTTTAGCGCCACTCTTTCCCTGGTTGCAAGGTAGGGGACTAAGTCCTGATAACAAGCTGTGTTAAATGGAGGCGTGCTCCATTCCTCTTTAAAGTTTTTCGCCTTAGTCCAGATACTAAGCATAGCGGCTAGGATCTGGGTGTTTTGGGTGTCTGAAAAAGAGCTACAAAGGTTTGAGATCATTTTCAGGTGTCTTGAATACGTGGGGTGGAAGTCTCCTTGTTGTTTCTCCACATAGTGGAACCCTAGTTTGAGCCTAGCGAGATAAAGTTGTGTAAGGGTGTAAGCTTCTTTCGTCATATAAGGGCTAAGATGATTGAGGCCGTGAATGGCTTCTTGGCTGATAGAGTCCTTGTCGTAGAGGTTCAAAAGGTATGATCCAAATAAAATCAATCGTTTTCTTTGGTCAGACAAATTCTGAGTTTGGGCTTTGTTTATGGATGTTACGGCGTTTCTTCTCAAGTTAGGATTCTGAAAATCGATGAGGAATTTTTGAAAGGTAAGCAATGCCTTTTCCTCGGGCTCCAATGATTGGGCCAACAAATTTCCTATCACCAAGCTAAGCTTTCTCCTAATCTGGGCACTCAGATCAGATGTTTTGTGACCTTTAATTTCCATAATATCGTTCCGGTAATGATTCATGACCAGAAGATGATTGAGATGGTTTAAGAAGTTAATGTTCTGCCAGAGCTGATTCTTTGTCTTTTTTGAATACTCTTTACTTTTTGGGTCCTCATAGTTTTGCCATTGCTCTAAGAGGCTCTCAAGTGACTTTTGGTTGATTGAGGTGTGCTTCATTTCCGGGTCGAGAAATACCAGATCGAGAATGGGAAGCGGGGTGAGCTCTTCACTCCAAAATAGGATCGGACCAAGGTTTTTTGCTTGAGTTTTTTCTTGGGTACAAAATATGTAAACAATACTGAGAGCTATCAATAGCTTGCTTGTCATAGGTCAATCCACCGCATTCGATTTATTTTTCATAGTCATTTTAATGCTAATTGCAGTGCTTGCGAAGCTGGGCCAAAACTGACCTGCTGTCTTTGCTCGTACTTTTCTTGGTAATGGGAGGCTCCAAAGCAAAAACTGCCCCTTTCAAGCTAGGAAATATTGTTGCAAGCCTTAAGACTAACTGTGATGAGCTGATTTGTAGTTTTTGATCGCGAGCTTTAAAAAAACCCTTAAACTTGCAATTTCACGTAAACTTTTAGATAAAGCTTGTTAGACCGCGAACTTTGCTCAAATGGTCGCCAACCTAATCGAAGTACAAGAAAGGTAAACCGTTACAATGGATAAGGCCAAAATACTTAAGTTCCTAGAATTTTTGCCATTTATATGCTTTGCTGCCGTCGCTTTCAAGCTCCTAGATCTATACACAGGGACCATCTTTGTCATGGTCAGTAGTGTGCTGTTTGTTGCGGTAGCCAAAGCCTTAGGGGAGCCTGTAACCAAGCTGCAACTTGGAACCTCGGTTGCCTTAATTTTTTTCAGCACCTTGACCCTCCTCTTTAGGGATGAAATGTTCATTAAACTAAAAACCACAGTGTTCAATCTCATCATTGCAACGATCTTTGCCTTGAGCCACGTGCTCGGTAAGAAGACTGTGATGGAGAGGTTGATTGGGAATCGGATTAAAGCTCCGACGCAAATGCTTCGAAATTTAAATGGTGCTGCGGTTTTTTATTTTATAGGGATCGCTAGCCTTAATCTGTTGGCTACCTACTACCTTAATACTGAGGATTGGGCAAAGTTTAGAGTCTTTGGCATTTTATTTATCAATACCATATGCTTTGGGGGCGGATTCTACTATTTAAAAGACTATTTGAAAGAGTTCTTAGATCAAATGGAAAAAAAGTAAGCCAATGGCGCAAGGCGGCATTCTTTGTATTTTAAGGTCCTGATTTTAAGTGATTACATCCCTTTAAGTGTTTCTAAGTAAAGAATGGCTTGTCACTTCCGAAAAAATCCCTCGAATACCTAGTGAGGACAGGAGGATGCGATGTCAATAGGAAAGATTGTTGATACCCCAAGTGTTTACAGTGCCTATGCTAGGGTGCGTGATGAGCACGGAGGTGAGCACACAGTTCATGGCGGTGAGGTTGACTTAGAAGCTGAGGATGGAGAAGAATTCGCCTATCATGTGGATATATGGCAGAATACTCATGGGAACGTTTCCACCTTAAGATCTGGATTATATGGACCTGAGGATTAAGGAAAGCAAATGGTTTTAACCATCAATGAGCTAACAAAAAGATTTGGAAATATCACAGCAGTCAACGGCATTTCCTTTGATATTGAAAGAGGTCAAGTTTTTGGGATCCTTGGCCCCAATGGCAGTGGAAAGTCGACGACCCTGGGTATGTTACTTGGAGTGATTAGGCCCGATAGTGGGCACTACAGTTGGTTTGGTGAGGGGCAAGTTGGTAAGCACCGCCGCTGCCTCGGAGCTTTGTTAGAAAAGCCAAACTTTTGCCCCTGGTTGTCAGGCAGGCAAAACCTCAATATCACCGGCTATATCACAGGTGTTGAGCACCTGGAGCAGTCTGTACAGTCTTCGCTACAAAAAGTTGGTCTGTGGGCCGATCGTTTTAAACCCTTCTCCAGTTACTCTTTGGGAATGAAGCAACGTCTGGCGATTGCTGCGGCTTTACTAGGCAGTCCTGAGGTGCTTGTCCTGGATGAGCCCACTAATGGGGTAGATGCAGAGGGCATCATTGAAATAAGAGAAACGATCAAAGAGCTGGCTCAAGAAGGTAAGACCATTGTTCTAGCAAGCCATATCCTTGATGAGGTTGAAAAGGTCTGCAGTCACGTGGGCATTATGAAGCAAGGCAATGTTCTGCAATCCGGTGCTATTTCAGAAGTGCTAACCGTTGAGGATACGGTAGAGGTTGGCGCTAGGGATTTAAGCCTTCTGAGTGAGGCACTTAAAGATTGCAATCTGTTGCGAGATTTCGAAGTTAGAGACGGCTTGTGTTTAGTGCACCTTCATGATGACAAGCCACTAGAAGACCTCAATCGTTTTTTACTCGAAAAAGGAGTTTTAGTAAATCATCTTGTCCAGAAAAAGAAGAGTCTAGAGACGCACTTTCTCGAGTTGTTAGGAAATGAAAAATGAAAGACTTGTTTTTAGTCCCGTTTAGTAAGCTGGTTTATTATCGAACTTTTTGGGTGTTTTTGGTTTTGATCTTGGGGGTCACCTTTGCTTTTGCTGGCATCATATCCTCATTACCGGAGCTACCTGTATCAGGAGTGAAATTACCGATATCAGGGTTTTTCTCTTATCCACAGGTGTGGGTTAATGTCAGCTGGTTTATGAAGTTTGGTACCTACTTTTTAGGTTTCTTGGTCATCCTGCTTGTGACCAATGATGATGAGAGTAAACTCCTGAAACAGCACATTATAGATGGCTGGGATAGAGAGCGGGCCCTTGCTAGCTACCTGCTTGTCTGTGGCACCTTCGCCTTTATGTCTCTATTTGTTTCCATTTTTATTGCTCTTGTATTCGGTGTTAAGGGGGATGAGCCATACTTTAATGCCAATTCACTTCAATGTTTCTTATATTTTTTCATGCAGAGCTTTATTGTTTTTGAGTTTGCGCTTGTGCTTTCCTTACTGTTAAGAAAAGCTGTGTGGTCAATCTTAGTGTTTATCGTCTGGCAGATTATTTTAGAGCCGATTATAGGTTGGATCCTTGACCTGAATGGTTGGGAACTTGTTTCAAAGTACTTGCCTTTTCATGTGGTCGGAACCCTCATTCCAGATCCCTATGTTCCCAAGATTACAGATCTACTCAAAGGCGCAACGGACGTTCCAATCGATATGGTCGCTGTTGCTGGGGTCTATATATGCTTTTTTGCCGGAGCTGCTTGGCTTAAACTAAAATTCACTGATTATTAAATAGTTGGCTGAAATCTAGTTTTGACGGCGCCTGAGGGTGTAGCCAATCTCGTTTCAAAATGGCCAGAAGACACTGGTCGCACCACCTATCTCTATTGAATAGATTCTCTCGAAAGAACGCTTCTTGCTGCATCCCAATTTTTTTAAAAAAAGCAATCAGTTTTAGATTCCTTGCGTCGGATAGGGTTTTTACTTTGTTCTTACCTCTGCGATGAAAAAGGTAATTAAAAATGCTCTTGGTCGCTTCACTTGCAAGCCCTTGGTTTTGGTGTCTATGGATTACGGTAATAGAGAATTCTACCTGGCTGGTGTCTATAGGGTCAGTTTTAAGGCTTAATTCCCCAATGAGCTCGCCAGATTCGCGCAGTTCGATTCCTAGAGAAACGGTTTTTCCAGGTGAATCTGGATGCATGTAGAGGTTTTGGTTGATTAAAGTGATTCCATGGGTTGGTGTAAAAGGAAGCTCCCAACTAGAGTATTTGGATAGCTCTGGATTATTTCTGTAGGCAAGTAGTTCTGGTAAGTCTTCATCACTAAACTTTCTAATTTTTAGCCTGCTGGTTTGTATGCCTGAGAAATTTATATTTGGCTTCACAACTTACCTATCTTTAGGTTTATGACACATCACGAAGTGATTTTAGGATTTTGATACTTTTTGAGGTCCAGTTTTTTCGGATAGATTTCTTACTCAGGTCTAGCTGTTCGATTGGCAATAGAGCGTACTCGTAGATTTCCTTACTTAAAGGATTCTTGATTTGGCTTAATTGAAGTAAGGGAGCTATGTGGTTTTCTTCAATATTGATGATAAAAATAATGAGCCTTTCGCCTTTAGCTAACTCTAGTTTTTTGAAAGAGATGTTTTTATGATTGTTTTTGGATGACTCCAAAAAGCTTTGATAGAGAGCATGGGTTGGATCTTCTTCCTGCAGCTCACGCATGGTTGCTTGCAGTGCTGTCTCTCGGGGATCAACCCTTCCGCCAGGGAATTCCCAAAGCCCGTCTTTTGACTTTTTCCTTCCTGCACGTTTTTTTGCGACCAAATACCTCAGGCTATCCTGATCGTCGGTAACCTGAAAGATAACCTTCCCAGTTTCGGGCTGCCAAGCGTCGATCGACTCGTTCAAGGAAGGTTCAAACGAGGTCCAAGAACCCCAGATCCCAATTTGCTTGGCTAGTTTTGTCTGCTCGGACCAACTCAGCGTTGTTATCATTTTTCTTGGATGGGTATTCGGCTCTCTTTGGGCATCGTTTATGAACACTAAGGTTATGACACCAAGACCAGCAAGGCAGATTGATAAAATTGTTATAAGCTTATTTTTTGTCATATTTACTAAAAAACCCGATGGTTTACCTATCTAAACTATTAATCTTGCTCATCGCATAGAAATAGTCAAGAGAAGAGGTGAGATTGTGAAAATTTCCAATATTTTATGCCTTCCACCCTGTGTCTGGGGTTAGGATTCTATTGCTCAATCACGCTATAATATGAGTGAGAACAGTATCATTGAAGTATGGAACCACTGAGGCAGCATGGGCGTCAAAAAGGATGATATGAAGAGATTATTAGCAAGCCAAGGGAAGTACCCAGCAACTTTGGTTTTAATAGGAATGCTTGTCGCGTTTGTAGCTCCAGAACTATTTGCACAAGGAGGGGCCGACGAAGGGGATAGTATTCTAGCTTCTTTGGTCATTTTATTTGTACTGTTACCCCTATCCCTTGGTTTTTTATCAGCATACTATTTTCTCGGAAAGTCAGCTTATCAATTCTTAGGTAAAGTTAATTTTTATATCGCTGGGATCATTGTCTTTATCTATTTTAAATGGCTAGGTGGGCCTAGTTCCGGAAAAAGTACCTTGCTATTGATCCTTCCATTTATTCAACTCCTACTATTTTTTATGACTTACCCTAAGGAATTATCCTTTGAGCTTGGAAAATTTAAGCCTAAGCATAAAACGGTTGGCTTTCTGTTTATGATTTTTTATCTCACCCTTGGAAACTATGTTTACCGTGATTTTTACCTATATCATAGTTGCCGCTTAGGCCTAGTTACTCCTGCGAAACTCCTCATTCACCTTGGTGCAAATGCGAGAATTCCCGGTTTCTTATACACTGCTGCTTATCATGGCAACACCCAAGTTGCTAATTTGATGATCGCAGCTGGAGCCAATACAGACCAACTACATGGCATCGACTTAAAACTTTATAAGTTTTTGGCTGATATTCGAAAGTTAGATTGGAAACCAGCGAAGCAATATTTGGACGAAGGTGGTTCGGTCAACTCTCAAAATCACAATGGAGAAACTGCTCTACTGGCCTTAGCTGGAATTAAGACACCTGAAAAGCTAGAGGTCGAGATTTCACGCAAGCTGCTGGCGATGGGTGCTGACCCCAACCTATTTGACAGACATAAAGACAGTCCACTCATTAGAGCTGTTGAGCTGGGTCACGCTGAGCTAGTTAGTTTATTGCTTGAGTTTAAAGCTAATATGAACCATCGAGGCTCAGGCTTTGGTAATCTAACTGCTTTTGAAAGGGTTGTCCAAAAAAACCGTGGTCGTCCAGAGGATCCTTTAATCTTCAAGGCCTTTCTTGAAGCTGGGGTCGATATTCATGGTCGTGATCAAAAAGGTTATACGTTCTTAATGCAGGCGGTTCTCGCTAAAAACCTGGAGTTTAGTAAGATCCTAATTGAAAAAGGGGTCTCTTTAAATGCGGTTGAGCCAACCTACGGGCTTTCAGCTCTATTTCTTGTGGTTGGTAACCTGGGTTCTCGCCACCCTTCTGATGTTCCGATATTGAAACTGTTGTTGCGAAGTGGTGTCAATGCTCAGTTGGCAGACAAGAAGGGAAAGCATGCACGAGATGTATTTAAGGCTTTAAAGCGGAATGACCTCCTTGCCGTTCTAGATTCTCATAATGGTTAACGATCCCTAAATTGAAATCTCTTTGACCTTCAGTGAGGCCTTAGTCATATTAGGCCATCTTCTCAGGACCTTCTTGTAGGTTGCTACAGCTTCATGCTTTCTTGAGGTCAGCTCGTAGGTTAGGCCAAGATAAAAAAGTGCATTGTACACCCATGAATAGGCATTTTTTACACCAAGTTTTCGTGCGAGCTTGGAGGAACGTTTGAAAAGGCGGAGGGTATTATGGAATTTTCTTTGTCTTAGCCTGGTGTAACCACTCAGAAAAAGCGAGCTGTAATCAATTTCTTTTTGAAACTTTTTGTAGTCCTGCTTGGATTTAAGGTCATTAATGCGCCTAATGCACTCAATCGCCTGTTGCGTATCTTGTTTATGGGCAAAGGCCATACCCATGCCTATGAGGACAAGGGTTTTTCCTATGGCTCCCAGGTTTTGAGGCATGGAAAATTTTGTGATTTCATCCCAATTTTCGTTATGTACCATGATCTGTACCTGCACTCCGACTAAAAGATCTTTATACTCAGGAGCATCTGAAGCAAGAGATTGTAGTAAGCTAACTGCAGCCTCAAGCTTGCCCATGTAGAGTAAATCAAAAATGGTTTTGATGGGTTCTTGCTCTTTTTTTAATTTTGCCTCAGAGCTTCTAAGGGGGTAATCGAAGACAACAATGGACATGAAAATAAAAGAAATGGATCTTAGGAGCATATTTTCCTCAGCGTGGGGTCACCTTTGTATTTTAAAAAGCTTAATGTGCCTCGTCAAATGAAGGAATTGTACTGCAAATCCTCATGATCTAATAATTAGCATTGCTATACACTAAAAAAGAAAGGCATATTAGATGGATAAGCTAAATATCCTGGCATAGCTAAAGTTTTTTGGAAACTTTTCTAAACTTTTGCTCTCGAAGGCCCGAAATTAGGCAGTGCATAGAAGGTCAAATAATAGAGACCATAGGATAGCTTGCGACTGAAATCGAGTTCCAGATTTAAAGTTGATTCAGATCCAAGTTTTCAGAGTTTAAGAGTATGAACAACATTATCTAATCAACATGGGGAATGTTATGTTAGTAAAACTTTTAATGGTATTGGGTCTGGCAGCAGGCATGATACAGTGCAAAACCAGCAAGGTAAAGAGCCCTCAAAGGCCCTCAGCAATTAGCGCTGATGCTGAAGGACAGACTTTTGATATGCCTAAATTTTTGCTAACGCAAAACGCAGACAAAGCTGCAGATCTAAGGGTTAAACAAGGAAGTCTAACAGTTGCACCATTTGTTTTTGAGGTTCCGAGTCAAGAGAATGCTAACTTGATTCTGGTTAACTTTGCCCCCGAGAAACCTGCAGAAGCTCACTATGGTGTGGTCAAGTTATGCTTCAACCTAGATAAAGACAAAGAACAGTGCTTTCCCGAGGTTTATACTCCACTATTTTCTGCTGAGTTCGCCCCTCCAAGAACTTATAATAATCAAGTAGTGACTGGTTCTATGTCGGTTCAAGTTAGGGTATGTAATGCATCTGATCAGCAGAACTCAGGCTGTGGCGATTGGAGTGCTCGTGAGACCTTTTCTTTAGGTGCTCCAAATCCCCTTGTTGACAAATCTGAGCCAATGAAACTATTGCAAGATAGAGCAGATGTGAAAGCAAAATTAGCGGCATTCGTGGAGACTCACCTTGCTGCTCCAGCTGCAAGTTTTAAGACTGCTTTTGAAACCAAGTATCGGTACTCTCCGAGCGATAAAGCTTCTTCGACCAACAACTATCGTAATGCTAGCCCAGAAGAGCAAATGCTGTATACAACAGCTCATAACATCGTTGAGGCTCCTTGGGCTATGGCTGCAATTTACTCAACGGACATTTTGGAATCGTTGGCAGACAGAGCTGAAGTCCCCACTCAAGGAGCTGGACTAGCACTTACCGAAACTAGTGAAGGTAGCAAAAATCATGGTTCGAAAACGGATATCACAAACTCTTTAAATTGTGATGCTGCAGGGTATGTCTGGGTCAATGAAGACAGAGCATGCTACCTGCCAAAGCAGGAAGAAAGTAATTACTCTGAGGTCAAGATCCACAAACGTTGGACTAACGGCAAAGCAATCGCTGGTGAAATCCTACTCTTTGGTGCTATCGCGGGAGGAGGGTCTTGGGCAATCCATAACTACATTCAGCAAAGAAATCAGAAAATATCTGGATATGATGATGTGATTAAGGAAGTCAGAAACCCGAGCCGAGGCTTAACTGAAACAAGGCAGCTAGAGATCATTGATCAGTATAGTAATTTCATAAAGGGTGGTGGCCGTTTTCGTCAGGTTGGTGGTGATGGAAGGTTGCAATTGTTCAATAAAAACAATGTAGCCTTTGAAATACCTGATGCAAAAGGTAAAACATCACCTATTAATTTCGGTGGACCTGGTAGCAAAGTATACCCAATAACGGCACCTAAAGCGGCAAAAATTTCAACCATTGGAGCTGCAGCCATTATTGGTACTATACTCTTTATTGATGGAGCTGCAGGGTATGGACTTACAAGTCCGAGCACTTATCAGGAGCATTTCAGAGCTTTCAAAGCAAGCTTATCGGAAAATGCCAAGAAACTAGCTGAACTAAAGAACAGCCAATGCGACATCGAAAAGCAGCTTTTTGGAAGTAGCTGCAACTAATTAGCTTCTTTAGCAAGTTGCCTCAGCTGGTCCTCTAAACTCCCCTCCCAATTTATTTTTTTACTTTCAGATTGTCCTATGATCTCATAGGATAAATGATTTCCTTCTTTGGTAAACCCATAGTAGCAATCAAGGTTTTGATTTTCGTTATTTAAACAGGCCTTGAACTTTGCCTCTCCTTCATCAGTCGGTAAACAAACATCCTCAGGGCAAACATAGCTGCGACCGCATCGAGATAATTGAATATTGTCTGCTCCAAGCTTGATTCCCACGCGCTTGTACTGAGAGCTAATGCTTGGAAGGGGGGTTTTGCATGGTCCCATCTGGCATGTCAGGCGAAATTCACATTCTTTTTTTTCGCAGTGGTAGTAGTCTGAAACCTGCCTCAGGTTTACCCGGATTTTGAGAGCCTTTAAATATAAGGTTTTTTGCTCACCAAAGTATTTTAATTGGGACTCCAAATACCCCAGTTGTCCATATAAGTTGCCCAAGTTGATGTTTTCTAATTCGTTGAGCTTTCCAAGAGGTCTGCTGGTAGACCGATAAACAACAATTTCCTCACTACAGTGTTGGGTTGACGATGATGGAGAGCCACTGAGCACATTGAGGGCAGTCTATAGGTTAAACACGGACTCTTGGTCATCAGGGGTTGCTTCACATAGCATCAAATTTAAGCTATCCCATTTGCTCCAAACCACTGGTTCGTCAAATACAGAAACATAATTATTGGTGGAGATCAGGCCACAAGTTGCAAGCAAAATAATCAACTTATACATACGGGGCTCCTTTTTCTGTAACCCTAATTAGTCGCTGTAGCGAAATATAAAATACCTTTATTTAAAGGCTTTTGACTTCATATAGCTCTTTACTTACTTTA
>JABSRF010000079.1 GCA_013215275.1 Oligoflexales bacterium
TTATTATGGTTTCGACTATCAATAGATTCAGATACTAGATGAGTTTAGTATGGTGCTACTTTGTGGAAACTTCTGATCATACTTCTTTAGCTTAGGATTCAAGACTTTTGAGAATTTTTTGAAGTCAATCTTATCCCAATTGCGATCCCCAAAGTGCTTTAGGTAGGCAGAGACATTATCTTTGTGGATCACATTCATCTTTGACTGAATACTCAGCCCTTCTGACTTTGCAAAGTCTTTGCCATGATGGTAATCGTAAAGCATGACCATAACCCAGCCAGCTTCCATGAAGTGCCCACCCAGGGATGCCGTCATCTCTCCAGCTTTGATGGCTTCAAGGGCATCAGGCATCCAGTCGATTCCTCCAGTTAAAATATGCTTTGCAGGGTTTTTCCCGGAGCTTTTGACTCCTGCTATAATCCCGAGAGACATGGAGTCACTCGCAGACCAGAATACGCTTGCATTGGGGTAACGTTTCATCAAATACCCTGCTTTCTTGCTAGCATCATCTCGCTTCCATTTCGCAAAGACCACCTGTTGGAGTTCGTTGCCACTATCCTTAGTAGCAGATTCTAGGCCTGTGTTCCTAAAAATTGCGGCTGGTGACTGGTGGTTTCCAGAAACTCCGACCACTTCGATCTTTCCTTGTGGATTTTGTAAATTACCCTCTCTTGCTTTCTTGATTAAAATACTTGCTAGATCATACCCAGCCTGAACATCATCGGGATAAATATGCCCAATCCAGTTGGAAAAAACCTCTCGGGGAGTACCAACTCTTTTGCGTTCTTCTTCGGGAACATCGGTGTTAAAGACAAAGGTTTTTATGCCTTCATCTTGAGCTAATTTCAACACCTGGGCGCTATTTCCACCCCGAATGTAGTTCATGACGAGGTAGTGGGGTTTCTCATTAGAAGCGATGTCTTTTTCGATCATTCTCTTGAGCTTGAGGCGATTCTGGTTTGCATAATGGACCTTGATTTCAAAACCAAGATCATCTTCTGCTGCTTTCATGAAGTTGGTCGCAGTGCTCCAAAAATCATTGTCTATGGTGCTAGGGTTTAGGAATGTTACCCGAATCTTATCAGCTGCCGCGATTGTACTTGGGAGAAAAAAAAGGCAGGTTAACAATACTTTTCCTCGTAGACTTAGCATGTTTCTCTCCTTGAGTTTATTAGCATTGAACCATGCATGAAAAAGCTTTCGAAAGGCAAAAGCTCTATATCTCAATAGACTCGACGGTTTTTAAATTTGAACAAATGTTTTCCGCAATCTCTCTTGCTTTAGCTGGGAGTCAAGGAAAACGCTATGTGAGTACCTAGCAAAACCGAAGAATGAGGTTTTCGATGGGTATGAATATTCATTTATGTTACTATGTTCAGGCTCTTGTAGACCTTAGCGAGAGAGCATGTTCTTTGATAATTAGGTATGGGTTCTACTAGTTATTCCTCTGGTAGGTAAAAACCTAAAGGTAGTGCAGAGTATACTGTGTATGGCTATACTCAACGCCCAACGGCAAAACAATTAATACACAATATAGTACACAAAAACTTTACTCTGGAACGGAGTCGCTTGGGAAACTAAGTGTAGGGCGTGGAGCCAAGGTAAGACGTGGGAAGCGTAAAGCAACTCATGCAGTGGTTAAGAAGCGTCAAAAAAGAAGGAAAAAGTGAGATGCTTGCTTCGATCTGATTACTGGAAGCCAGCCCTCTTTAGGGGGTTCCTAAAAACCTACTGGATTTTTAGGTTGGTAGTTCACAAATTGAGTCTGTTGCTTATGGCTTTGACTTAGTTGGATAAATAGCGTGCAAAGAAATAATATGCGACAGTGATTTTTGATCGTATTTTAAAGTGGGTGCATGTTTTTATCCATCAGCTTTTTGAATATGGCCTGGAAGAAAAGAAAGTGCGAAGACGTAGCCTCTGCACCAAGTCCCATCAAACAAAAAGCCTAAAACCAGCTTGCATCACAGCTTCTAGCTATGTAAACTCATCCTAAAATTATTTCATTTTTTTAAAAGGCAGGTGGCAAACAACTTGGCTTAAAATTTAGCGGAGCAACAGAGAACTCAACACTTCTCAGCTGCTCCTAAAAACCCCCTAAACGAAAGGTAGAGGATTTTATGATGGCTACTATACGGCTTGGTGCGCGTTTATTCAAGGCTGCAAAATCACAAATCACAAAACTACAGAAAAAGACCATAAAAAGGCTGCTTTTTGCCCAGAAATCCCTGGCACAGGTGCTTAGATCGATTAAAGCAAGCATCAAAAAGCTGCGTGCTTGGTTTGACCGCAGGCCAAAGCAGGCTCAGGCTCCTATTCCAATCACTCGCTGCGGAAAGTATGCATCCCCAAGGAAAACACGAAAATATCATAGACCTAATTCGATCGTGCAAAAAAAGATCACTAAAAAAAGCATCAAGAAAAAAAGGACCTATGAAACAGCTTGCAAACAATCTCCGATTTCACGCAAGCAGCTTATCAACGATTTTTATCAAGAGTGGCAAGAGTGCTATGGTCCGGCTCTGACTTCCTTGGACAAAAAGTACCTTGAGGGCTTAGACCCACAGTCCTGTGAGCAGGTGATGGCAAATGCTCGGCTTGTCCTGAAATCACCTTATCTAAAAGCAGTCTACAATGGGCTTAGGGATTTAGGAGAGGATATTTCAGACCTAATCGAATTTGACTTACAAGCAAAAGCGAAGATAAAGCCAGTGCTTCAAGATATCTTCACTCGCAGGCCAGATGACTTCGGGTACTACCTTCAGATTATGCATGATAAGGGGAATTTTCCCACTCGCTCAGGAGAAAGGCGTTTGAATCTTGATCCGAGGCTAATTCCAGCATGGCTAGGCTTAGGCGAGCAAGTTGCCTGAAGCAAAAAGCCTGCAAGAAAACACTTATTTTGTAAGGGAAATATGAAATAGGAAGAGCTACCTCGGTGAGGTGGCCTTTACTTGAGCATTTTCGGAAGCTGTTGGTTAACAGTATTAACAGCGTGATTCATAAAGCTCATAAAGTCTTTCTTTATCTCAGGATTGTCTGCACGAATACCCTTCTTGGCAAGCAGTTCCTGTGCTTGCTCGTATTTTAGACCTTGTAATAAGAGTGACTGGAGCTGGGCGTTGTATTCAAGTTTTTGTCCATTAAGTCCAGCATTAGAGTGGTAAACAAAGCCAATGGTCACGGCACTAAATAGAACTAGAGTTAGAAAAAATATCTTAATCACAACGCGTCCTCTGTCATTAGAAAATAGAATATAAGCTGCTACTACGCTTTTTGACCGACGTTTGGTGTATCGGAGTGATGATGGGCCAGTCTTAGTAAGTTAGGTATCATTCTAATATATTTATGCTTATTAGGGGCAAATAAAACTTAAAAGAATATGATCTGGATTTAGTCTCTTGGAAGGTACATGACATTGTCAGAGGAGGAAGACACCGACATGATCATACGGTATTTTTTCCATTTAATCCGATCAGTTAGATCCGAATTTCTACGCTGGCTTGGATCAAGGGTGCCGGTGATGAGGGTTAAGTCTTTGATATTTCGCAAGTCACCCTCAAAATGCTGCGTCTCACAGATAAAAGCAGCAACCGCAGAGCTTCGCGAAGTCCTCCACCGTCCATTTGGAGCGATGTGCCTCGGAACATAGAGGTTTCTAGTTAATGAGGTGTACTCAACATAAGGGACCTGATTGTCAGGGCACTGGAAATCTTCAAGGTAGTCCATACACCTGAGGATGGCATCGGGATGATAAGAGAGGCTAATCTTATCGAAAACCTTGGAAAGGTATGCTGTATCAAACTTGGGAACCCGCCCTTTAAGCTTCATGGGCAGGTTTGTACACTTGTTTGTGTATGAAAAAAGATCCTCACCAGCTGAAGACACCGTGGTCTCTATTTGAACCGTTGCTGTGCTGCCGTCATCGGAGACTTGGCCTAGGACTGCATCTTTTTCGGAAAGCATCATGCGGGGAGCATCTGCCTCATCAATTATGTCGATGCTATAGGACTTTCGTAGCTCATTGAGAAGCAGCATACTTTCATTGCGGGCAGAGATTTCTGCAGATTTTTTACGTGAGAAGGATTCAAGGTTCATGTAAAGGGTTGTCGACAGTAAGGCAATAATGCCTACGAGGCCTAAGGCTACGGTTAGCTCAAGAAGGGTGGTCCCCTTTTCCGAGTCAAGTCTTTGCACGCCTCTTTCGTCAGTTGTCATCGAATCAGTCCTTAGTAACTATCCTGTGGATTCTTGTCTGTTTTTATTTCTGTCTGCTCATTTGAAAGCATCAAAAATTTATTCTCTTCGGATAAGTTCGGCTTAGACTGAATGTAGTAGTCTCCTGTGACTACACCGTTAGCTGTAAACATATGATTTTTTAAGCTTTGGTTTGCCTTGAAGGTCCCACTTATAAATTTACTTAGCTCGTCTTCTTCTAAGGTAAGGTTATAAACCAGGTTACCTGAGTCCACGGGGATAGACACGATACGCTTGATGGGAGCATACTGCATGCTCTCTAAGAGGATATGGTCCCCTTTTTTTAGCTCTTCAGCCCTCACAAAGCCTTGCCTACCTACGAAGGGGTGATTGTAGGTTGCTGTGAGTGTTTCTTCTTTGCCCTCGTTATCGTAGTAAATCTTGAACATCGGCTTTTGCTGTGGCCCGACAATCACAGAGACCACCTTAGCTGGTGCTAACGTAACTGGGTTTAGGACCAGCTCACCTTGGATTAACCTTTCGATTGCTTTGTACTTGCCATCTGCCATGAGGATGGGAGTTCCTTTTGCAAAACAGCCATTGTTGTTACGGCACTCATAATGTTTGCCCGTAGGTAAGCCCATGGTGCAATTGTGCCGACTCTCACTGTCGTAATAGGCAATATAATAGCATTTATCAAACTTATGATCTGCTGCGGGTTGAAGTTTTAGGCTGCTTCCCACAACAGCACAAGCTGGGTGTGCGTTCGCAATTGCGATATTTTCACCGGGAATAGACTCCTCAATGTCGCAGTCTGCTCTCCAGGTAAGGGTTAAATTACGTTGCCTCAGTTGTTTGACAACCTGATACCCCGTGAGGTCTGCGCCTGGGTTGTTCTCAATCACAAACATATCATTCTCATCACAATCATCTGGGGGAGGGCCGTCATCTCCTGCAGTCCCATCACCACCGTCAGCACTGCTAGACCCCGTGCTGACCTCAATGGTGAGTTCGAAAGGTCCACCGGTAGCAGGAGCTGTTATGTTTAGTTGATTGGTCGGATCGCCGTCATCAGCAGCAATGGTAAAGCCAGCTGCTTCATGATCGATCAGGATAAGGTCTGGATCAGTCCCAGTGTAAAAGCTAACGTTTAGTTCGTTGAAATTGGTTCCAAAACTATGAGCAACGCTTTCGGTTCCTGAAGCATTGATCGAGCGAGTGAAGGTTTTTTTACTGTTGTCGTTAGAAGATCCATCATCTCCAGAATCTGACCCATCACCACCTGAGCCGTCCCCACTGCCGCCATCTGTGTCCGGGATGGAACAAACCTTTTTTGCGACATCCACTTCCTTAACCTCGACAACCTTAAGCACAGAAGTTACGATCCCAGAAAAATCATGAGCAACCTTGGTGCCGGGGTCAGAGATCGATGTTTGGACATCAAATTCGTGGTGATAAAACTCTTTTGGGTCTTCGTAGATTTTAGGGGCTCCCTTGGTGGTTTTAGATAGATTATAAAAACCAGGGGCATCCTCGCTGGTCGCTTGCCAGTTACCAGCGACCCTTAAATCTGCTTTTCCAAGCCAAGGCTTCATGGTTCCGATGGCTAAATCGGGGTCGATGTCGTTGATAAAGCTTGCATACTCGCTGCTACTGATGCCTGCAGGTCCTTCATACTCACACTTACGTTTCTTTGGATAAGAGTAATCAAAATACGCATGGGTCAAATCAACTCTGGTACAAAAGTCAGCATCGCTGATCCCCACCGTTCTCTGGCAACCCTGCTGTAGCAACTGCTTGTGCCTACCAGGATTTGCCCTCTGGAGGCTTACCTGCCAATCTAGCTGAGCACTACCATTACCCTGCATGTACGAAGTACCATTTTCATAATATAGATAACCTTTAAACTCCAAAGCTGCCTCTTGGGCGTTTTTCACGGTCTCTGGGTTGTCTGAAATATCCATCATCCCTTTTCGTGAGTAAGCAGGGATGGTGAAGACATAGGCATCTCCATCGGGCTGCAAAAATTCATGGGTAGAATAGCTTCCCTTGACTCCTTGCCAAGTTTCAAAGGGGTTATTTAGCCCAGGGCAGATTGCCTTAGTGATAAAATTAACCAAATCTTCGGGTGGGTCGGCTACCACCTGATCATCATCGGGGTGAAGGAAGGCTTCAACCTGTGGAATCTTATTCGCTGCAGGAAGCCTTAAAGTTTGCTTAAACTTAGGGTTCGGGATCAAAGAGTAGTCTAGCTCACCGCTACTGTCATCTAAGTAAACATCACCTTTGTTCTCAGTGTTCGTGTCCTCGCTGACCAAGAGGGGGGCCATATATTTACAGTGGTCTACATTGCAAAAATCTTTATTGTCGTCGCTTTCATAATCACAGATTTGCGATGGTGGTAGAAAATTGATCCGAGCCTTTGCTTGTAGGGTTTTACCCGATCCTAGTGTGCATCTAGAGCTTACGATAGCAGTTTTCCAAACTAAATGAGCGTAATCTTCGTCAATGGGGTCGAGCACTTTAGTCGGTTTGATTGCAGCTGAGATCATCTGATCATCAGTGCAGGCTCCTTTTGGAATTGCGGTGTTTGCAGTGCTAAATACTGTGGCTTCATTGATCTTGGTGAGGCTCATACATTTGGTAACAT
This sequence comes from Oligoflexales bacterium, assembly GCA_013215275.1. GTDB lineage: Bacteria > Bdellovibrionota_B > Oligoflexia > Oligoflexales > Bog-1112 > JABSRF01. The sequence continues at coordinate 6,848 of JABSRF010000079.1, forward strand.
AAAGAACCCCTTGATTGTCTATGCTCCAGTTGCGCTTATCATTCTTTCCAAGTTGGATGGAGGAGGCTAAGCTTGCCGGAACTTTAGAATTTGGAACAAAGTCCATATTGGAGTCAATATTTAGAATCGCGGAACCTAGTAGCTGAGAGGCTAACTCAAGGCCCTCGGTGCAACCTTGCTGAAGGTGAAGGTCATCGATAGAGTATTTTTGCTGCTTCATCGAGTTGTGAAGCTTGCCTTTTACAGCTTTGATCACTCCAAAACCCACGACAGATGCGAACACAGCTAACATAAGCGCTGTGCCTCCGTGCTCTGAAGACCTCTTCCTAGGTCTTCTATTTTTTCCGATTTGCGTATCTAAATCTTTCATTCCAAGCCCTAACTACAATTAAGCTTATTCCTCCCAAAGTCCTCTAATGTCATGGGTATTGGTGTCAACTTTCTTAGGTAAAAACACTTTGCTGGTATAACGGTTGATTGCGTATAAGGTCCTGCCTCTCTCTGCATAAGGCTCTATCTGATAGTAACGGTAAGCCGCTTGGACTCCTCGTCCAGGACGAGAGTTTAGCTTGTTGCAGGGGATTGGCTCACCAGTGAGAAAATCCCAAAAACCAATTTTAAGCTCGACTAGGGTATCAGCCCCATAACCACACATATACAAGGAACTAAGGCCTCCGACATTGTCGGTATCTTCCTGGATCGATGGGTTCTGGCACCGGTTTAATGCCCTTTTGAACCCCTCATACTGCTGCTTAGTATTGCCATTGGTCAGCTTGCGTTTGAGGTCATCGAATTTTTCAATGACACTTGAAACGCTATCAACCGAGAGTAAAAATGGCTTCGGACCCCAATAAACCGTTCTTGGAAAGGCAAAATTTTGCTGGGATCTTACTAAGGTGCCTAGTGGCCCATTGTAAAGGTCTCCATCGCGACCACCAGCACAGTAGCTGATGTCATTACTAGAGATAGAGCCTGCAGTTTTTCCAGCTGCAATTTTATTGACGATCAATAGCCTTTGAAACTGATCCATGGTGGTAGAAATTTCAAATCGAATTATTTGGTCATGCTCATAGATTGCCGGGGCATTAGCGGTTAGGTTGCTTTCTACCACAACCTGCTCAATTGCAGTGAACACTGCCCCAGATACGATGGAAAAGATCACTAAGGCTGCCATAAATTCGAGGATGGAGGCACCTTTTTCGTGATCTCTATTGGCATATTCATACTTTTGCTTGCGAAAGGTAAACAAGTCTGACTTCCTCAAAATTACTAAATTTTGTTTTGGCTTTTTATCATCTCTAAATTCATGATCGGTAATCAATTAGGATACAATAAGGGGGTATCGTCTATTAGCTTATAAGATGCTATAATTTAATAGAGAATTTTTATTAAACAGCGCAAAATGTTTGGTAATTTCTTCATGATATCGACTGTTTATTGACAATTGAGCATAGAAAATCAAAATCCAAATTTTGAATAAATTTTATAATTAAAAACTCTATAACGGGCACAAAATGAGTGAAAATCATTCGGCATTATTTCACCTTGATTCTGTTTACAAAGTCCTTTCCTTCATTTCCGCATTGTATGATAAAGCCTTGGATTTTGAGTACCTTGAGTCCAGAAAGGCCTTGTGGCAGGAATGCCTCTACTCGGTGGTTTCGAGTATTGAAGGTTTTTATGAGGTGTGGGAAGTAGCCAACCGAGAGATTGTGTATGGTGTGCCTGCAGAACCCCTTCCTTTGAGCCTTAGGTGGCTCGAAAAATCCAGTGTTAGGGTTAATCTCATATGGAGCAGAGTTGGTCCTTGGACTGCTGTGTCACGACTACCTAAGCTGATTTTAAAGGCCGAAAGCTATTCATTGGAATCTCTGAGACGACTTGCAGAGCATTATCCTTGTGATGCTCCTGAGCTGTGTCCTGTCATGGATCAGCATCTAAACCGCATTGAAAAATTAAACTCCCTAGTTGAGCTTTTTTTACGCGATCGACGTCGCTTAGAGCAGTTACCAAAGAATCTGTTTGTATAGAAGGAGGGGTGGTTTATGAGTTTGCCTTCACCCGAGTTTTTAGCAGAAGACCTAGTGCTACCGCTTGTGATTGGTGGAGGCCTCAGGAAGAGCTTCAAGCTGCCCAATCAAGTTGTTTTGGTAGAAGATCCAAGTAACTTAGCCCCTGATAAGCCGTACCTATGCCTCTACATGTGGGAGGACTTTATCCCTAACAAACTCGATTTATTTTATGAGTCTGTTCGTAAGCAGCATCAAGTTTTTTCAAAGACGGTGGTATATGCAAGGGTTGGAGAGCTTAAAAAGGAGCATCAATACTTCCTTAAGGAGCTTGGGGTTGAAAAAATTATTCATGCGACTCCGGACAACCATTCATTAGAGAAGTACTTTGAGCAGGAGGTTTTTGAAGCTGAAAAGATTGGCTCGTACTACTACTACATCTATCAAATTGGTCAATTGATCGAAGCAAAAAATCTTGAAAAACTTGGAGATGAGCTGAATAAGTATGTGATTGTAGAGCTTCTTAACCCTAAGACCTTTTTGTTCATTAAGGCTTTGCTTGTCTTGGGCCAGCGGTTTAAAGCTAAAACCCTCTTAAAACAGGTCTTAGCAGAGGATCCCAAATGCCTATGGGCTGCGCACCAGCTATCGATGGTTTATCTAAAGGATTCTGACTATAGGAATATGCTCGAGTTGATGGAACGATTGAATCAATACCACTGCTTCAACCCTCAAAGGAATTACTACCTTGGCAATATACATTTCCATTTGGAAGATTACGAGCGTTCTTTAAAGCTTTTTAAGCAGTCTAGAAAGCTTTTCCCACAATTCGCTTCTCGCTTTGATGAAGGGGTAGCTAAAAACCGACTCGCACTAGATCTGGACAGTGAAGAGGTTCAGCGCTCACTCCAAGGAAAAAGTCTGAGCAATGATTTTATCGAGTTTCTGAGTGCTTATGTTCAAAGGTTTTACACGAAAGGTAAGTATGAGCAGTCAGAGCGTTTGCTTAAGATTGCTCTTAAAAGTCATGGCATAGAAAGCCTTCACCAAAGGATCTTTTATAACCTCAGTATCCTTTACGGCACTATGGGAAACCGTAAAGCTTGTGAGGAGTGCTGTAAAAAGTGTATGGCTGGAAAGGGGGCTGTTCTTTCTGAAGCACTTGCCCTTGAGAAAGGCCTACAAAAAATTCGAGAGGATTCTTGGAAAGAGGCCTTTTCAAAACTTCGCCTACCATTGCTCAGTTTTGCACCTCGGAATTTAGAAAACAAGGACCTCAACAGGGAACGCATTTGAGTTTTATATTTATTAATTAAAGAAAAGCACACAGAAAGAGGGGACCCGAGATGAGAAAATTTTCATTTTTGATGATTTTTATCTTTGCTTTTAGTCTGGGGGCGTACTGCTGGAGGGTCTTGCATACTAGTCACAGCATTGACCGTTCTGCTGATTTGCGTAGGAAACTGCGAGGTAGTCCACAAAAAGTGCTTGTAGAAATTGGTGGGTCGCAGATCAGTAAAGATGATGTCGCCTTTGAGTATGAGCTTCTGACAAAAGGCCTTGTAGATCCAGAGCAGCAAGATATGACACCAATTCCAGATTTTGGCGATCGTCTTGATGAGGAGTTAACTCCCCTTAAAGAAACGATTCTTAATAGCCTAGTTGAGAGAACCATGCTTTATCAACTGGTGAAACAGGATAAAAGCTTTAATTTGTCGGACTCACAGAGGTACGTAGATTGCTTAAAGGACTGGACTGCAACCATCGATGCTGGGGAAGATTTGTTCTCTAGTCGGGAAAACCAAGATAGGTTGAAGGCAAGGCTATGCGAGCAGAGCATTCTGTCTCAATACCTTGACGAGAAAGTCTACAGCTCAGTTCTGGTCGATGAAAAATCCCTCTTAGAGTACTTTAAAAACAATCGGGATGAATTTACCGTGCCGGCTATGGTTAGCATTCGTCAGATTGTGCTCGCAGATGAGAGGCAGGCTCGGAAGATAAGAGCTAGGGTAAATCGGAGTAATTTTAAAATATTAGCGAGAAATCATTCCATCACTCCCGAAGCAGATGATGGGGGTTTGTTACCGCCATTTCCAATTGGCTATGGAATGCCCCGGTTTTTTGAGGTAGCTTTTTCCATGCGCCCTGGGCAAATCAGCAATATTCTGAAGTCGACATATGGCTTTCATATTATTATGCTCGAAAAGAAGATTAAGCCTAGGGAGTTTAGTTTTGCTGAAGCAGCTCCTAGGGTTAAGAAAAAGCTAGTTGAGAGAGAAAAAGAAAGGGCATATCAAAAATGGGTCGATCTTGCACTTCATTCCATCAAAGTGAGTACGCCCAAGGTTTTTTGGTAGAAAAATCTTGGGTAAAAATTTGCTCGCTCCTATTTTTGTGGGTCTTTTTGGGTTCTGTTGCTAAGGGGCGAAGCTTGGTAGATCGTGTTGTCGCCGAAGTCAACTCTCGTCCTATTCTTTACAGTGAGATCAATGAGAAGGTTAAAAAGGGACCACTGGTCAAGGTGTCCGACTTTCCTGCTCAAAAGGAAGACCCTCCCTTTGAGCACGCCCTCCAAGATGCCATCAATTTAGAGCTCGTTCTATCCCATGCAGAGTTTTTAGAGATCAGTGTAAGCGATGCGGATATTAAGAGTCAGGTTGATCGTATTTTGCAGCAGAACAACATCGGCCTTCCACAGTTAAAGCAATTCTTGGCCCAGCAAGGGAAGAGTTATGAAGAATATGAGCAGGATATGTATGATCAGATCCTCTTCATGCGTTTTCGTGGGCGTGTCCTGATGCCCCTGGTTAAAATCACTGATAAGGATGTGGAGTCTTACTATCTCAAAAAAATGGGGGCTTCTAGCGAGGCGCTCAGCTTGTCGATTAGGAAGATCTTTTTCTCAATTCCAAAAGGGGCTCAACCTAGCTTCGTTGCGCAAAAAGAGAAGTTGGCAGATGAGGTCTATGCAAAGCTCAAGAATGGAATGGACTTTGTGGAAGCTGAGAAGATTTATTCTGAGCTTGGTGATGCCAGGGATGGTAAAGCAGCGATGAACTTCAAACTAACTGACCTCGACAAGAATATCGCCAAGGTCGTTAAGCCACTCGATGAGAAGGAGTTTGCAAAGCCGCTTAAATGGAACAATGGCATCTACATCTTCTACCTCGAATCCAAGAAGTTTGCTGGCAGCAGTCACTTTTTGGCAAAAAAACAGGAGCTTGAGTTCGAACTACGGCAAAAGGAGCTCGCTGAGCAGATGCAGCGTTGGCTTAAAGAGCAAAGGCAGAAGTCAAAAATAAGAATTATCAAGGGGTAGTTCTTTTTTGTAGAGGCTGGCGCATTCCATAATCCGGAAAGTTAGTTGACATCTTTCTTGCTTTGAGTATTCTATCACGACGTTGCTGTGGTGGGTATGGCGAAGTGGTTAACGCACCGGATTGTGATTCCGGCATTCGTGGGTTCAAATCCCATTACCCACCCCACTCCGTTTCTATAGCAATTATATTTCTTCCTAAATATCAACGCCCTAATGCATCTAATCTTATGCCTCAAGAGATCAAGTTTAAATACCATCGATTAATGGCACAGTTGTTTCTTGTAAAATTTACAATGATTTTTAAAGTCGTTTATCCCTTTATTGAAACTTGGTCGTATATAGGTATTCTTCTTTTCTCTACGTCACAACTCTATTAGCTAAAACTGAATTGGTTTTAACTGTTTGTAATTATTAATCATAGTTAAATTCATATAGTAAGGTTTGGAAGTTTTTTGATTTTCTTCTTACGTTTTTCTCTATTTCTTCTTACGTTTTTCTCTATTTCTTCCGAAGTATGCTATATTGGAACACGGAGGTTAAAATCTCCGACTCTAAAGGAGATGGGAAATGTTTAAGCTGCTGAAAAAAAAGGAATTAATTCATCTAGTGAACTGATCAACTGGCTAATATCAAGGCTAGAGTTCAATAATTCTAACTATTTAGCCGGGTTTCTTGGGGTTTCTGATCGAGCACTCAGTTCGTGGAAAAAGCTCGAATTAGAGAATTATACTCCGAAAGCTTTCAGGATGGTGCGTCTCCTAGAAGTATTAGACTTTTTGGAAGAAGAATGGAAACAAGCAGATTTATCTCCCGCAGGTTTAAATGCTCTGCTAGAGAATGGGCGCATTCAGTTGGATGATGAGGAAGATATCTCCTTAATTAGTCTTATCCAATCTGACCCTAAGTTAAAGACTTGGAAGTCTTGTGTCAAAGAAGCTGTGGTGGATTTTGATGAGCAGGGGGAGATTTTCAAGGGTGCAACCACTAGATCACTATAAAGCTCTAAAAGAATTTTACCTTGATGTAGAAAAGTCCAGATTTCACCCCTTCCCGCTAAAGATCATGGGAAAAAGTAGAGCCAACGAGAAATTTACCGCATCGATGATGTCGGTGGTTTACCAAGATACTGATGATCCTGACCGAGCCGGAATTTTCCCTGTACAAGCATGTTTTGGCAGTATTCATAAGAAAGGGTGTCGGATTGATCTACAGGCAGCATACTCTACTGTCAGTAGTGAAGCGGATGGAATGATTCATTTGTATCAAGGTGATGTGATCCCGCTACAACTTTATCAATTTAATAAAACGATGCCGAAACACACTTGTTCAATGGTTTTATCCCACAGCTGCGAAATCGATAGAGCTTGCAGTATCCTTGTTGCTCCAGTATTTCTAGAGTCTGAATTGTCTCAAAAGACGATGGAGTTTTTGAAAAACGACAAGGTGAAGAACCTCAGTGCTACTGTGGCAAATTGGTTAAACAATGAGTCTTCTAAATATGTGGGTTTTCCAGCATGTGATGTTCTAAATGCCTCTTCTAACCCAGAGGCACTGGTCTCGATCTATTGACGCACTCTAACGGTCATTAACTCCACGATACTCATAGGTTTAGCAATTATCCCT
>JABSRF010000008.1 GCA_013215275.1 Oligoflexales bacterium
AGGCATCCGTTTCTACCAAAATATAGCGTTCTGATCACACATGAATAGTGGGTAGAATATTTATTTGGAGTTACCTAGGTGTTTTTTTAGCATCTTCCACCCTGAAAAAATCTCGAGTCCTATTTGTTTTAGCCAAGTGCCAAGAGGAGGATCAAATCCTAAAAAATAACATCGTCTGAAGAAGAGATACTAGCAAGTAGATTCCAGCTTATGAGATAATGGGGATGAACCAGCTTAAGCTGGTCTTAGCGGAGCGAATGCTCCGAGTCTATACTGGTGTAGGGCACAATTGCAAAATCATGCCCTACACCACGCATAAGCCTAAAAAACTGAATCGAATTGCCACATATCTAGGAATTATTTTTGGAGAGAATATGTCTGTTGATTATTTTATGTGGCAAACTCTGTGAGGCCTGAGTGGGACGTTAAGCTAGGCTCAAGCTTATTATTAATGCGGACTTTAGAAATAGAAATATCCCCCTAATGCAAGAGATAGGCGCATTGCTGTGGAGGGGTATAGGGTCATACCTGGGATTAATGCTCCGAATACTTCAAACTTATGATTGGAACTTAGACCATAAGATACTCCAAAAGGGGTTCTTAGCTCTGCGTGTTCCCCATGTCCTGGAAGCTTAATTCCAAGGCCAATGTATGCGTCCAGAAGTGTTTGGTCTAGTTTAATGTATCCACGAGAGACCCAGTTATAATGGGCTGAAATGACTAGATTGAGCTCATCCTCATAAGTATACCAGCCTAGATTTAAGTCCCCATTGCGGTTGTTGCTTAAGGTTTTTTTTAGGCTAAATCCATTGATATCACCGATTGTTATCCCAACCCCCCAGGTTTTGGCTCGCAAGCTCTCTGCCCAAGAAACCATGCAAATCATGAGCAAGGCGCTCGCTATCATTTCACTTAATTTCATAATCCTGCCATTAAATCTCGTATGTGTATTGTCCTTGTTAGGGCCAGAATTCTTATCCTAGGCCCCTAAACTCACTGGGATTTTGGGAAAGCTTTTTTCATTGCTGCTCTCTCATGGTAAGACTCTGGGGTTGTTAATTGGATTTTACACTCAGTAGGTGAGTAATGGACATTAAAAAATTTTTACTAAGCTGTATTGCATTCAGCTCTCTTTCATTTGGTCATGCTTTTGGTTTTGAGATTATGGTCTATAGTGATATGCCTTTGGCTGGAAGGCCGAGCATCAACACTCAAGGCACGGGACAGTTTTTAAACTGTGGGGCTCAAAACAAGGTTGAGCTTCTTCTTGGTAAAATTCGTACTATTGTCAACCAGGAAAAGTACACACAGCACTCTGAATTCAAAGCAGCAATTGAAGAAGCAGAAAAGAAGCCAACAGCCTTCGCAAAGGTGAAAGATGGGTATATGAAAATGATTGGCTTAGAGCCAGTGGCAACCCTAGGCTTTTTGAGTGCAAATAAAGATGGCTTAAGGCCATACGCTGAAAACCTTAATGCTAAAACCCAATTGCCCCTAGAAAAGGGAATGGAAATTTTGGAAGCTTTACAGGTGGCCATCAAAGAATACATGAGCCGCAATCCAACTCAAAAAGCTTAATGCTTAGATGGCAATTCTACCGAAGTTCATTGGTACGATTTTGACGATACCACCTTCCATATGCAGAGCCCGCAGGCCGATGGTTTCGAGAGATGCAATAAAGACTTGAAACGCTTCATCTTTGCTCATTTTTCTAGGAGCAAAGATCTGCAGTTCGCGATTTAAGCTTGGATCCATGACAAAGTTGTACTCTGACCATAAAGACACTTCGATTAGTATCTTGCTAATATGGATTGCTTTGGGGTAGTGGACGCTAATCTCTTTTTTTACCACCTGCTCTACGACCGCTATCTGTTGCTTGTCATTTCCATGATTGAAAGGCTCGTTAAACCAGTCTTCTGGCCCGGGCTCTATGGGAGCCTTCTCCTCGCTGGGGTCGATATCCTCAATTCTTCGTTTTGCCATTGCTAGGGGTCTCCTCAGGTCATAGCTGAGGGACCTATCGGATGAATTGATCTTTTGTTAATTATCCAATCAAAAATCATTAATATTAATACAATATATTTTTTTTGTGGCGGAGCCTTAGCTGTATTTGTGGGTTCTGGCTCATCTTTAGCTATTTTTTGCCGACCTAGCAGGCAGGAATTACCTGTCAAAGTCCGTTAGGAGGCTCTGGTGAATAACTTAAGTGTGATTTTTTTCCTTGTGTTTGTAATGTCTTGCAACAAAATTTCGGACCGATTTGGCTTTGGTTCAAATGACTCTGAGTCTGAGGAGCAAAGCACCCCCCATCCATTTGAAGTGACAGAGCAAGAGGAGCAAGGAGAGAGCATGAGCCCCCAAGCGGCGGAACAACAAGATCAGCAAGTGGCTCAGAAGGTGTCAGAGGGACAGGTTGAGCTTCCACAGCAGTCACAGCCATCGCCAGGCAGTGACACAGCTGCCGGGCTTGATAGCAAGTTTGCATGCACAAGCAACAGTCCAGCCCTAGTCATCTTTGATCGCGAGTCACAAAGTTTCTTTTACTGTGATCGCGGCACTTGGAGCCCGGCATCCTTGCCTACAGGCAATCAAGTAAATCAAAAGCAGGGGAATGTGCCTGGAGGATCAGAGGGAGGAATAGGGCTAAGCCAGCACTTTGTCATTAGGCCTCAGACGGACTCTTTCCTTTGCACCCAAAGTGAAAACTTTCCAAAGAGCTACATTTGCAGCAAGAAAGATAGGGTTCTCAAAAAAAAGGGGTATCAAAAAGAAGTTGAAACAACCCTGACTGAGGGTCCTTAAAGCCTTTTCACTTCTCTTCTTCTTCGGTGTTACCATGAAGGTTGGATTTTAGAACCTCGCGCCAGTTTGGGTCGCGTGTAGGGTCTGCTGGAGCCTTCTCAGACTCTCTTGACTGCTGCCTGATTTGGTCAGGTGACAAGACCATGGTATTCAAAGCCAGGGCATGGATATCTTTTTTCATCAATTCGCCTAATGCCCGATAAACCATCTGGTGTTGATCAACTAGAGTCTTCCCTTCGAATTCAACCGCTGCAATATCCACCTGCCAATGATCGCCACCCCCGGTAAGGTCTCGGGCTTGTATTTGAGCTTGTGGGAAGCTTTCCAATAGTTTGCTTTCTAACTGTGAAGAATCCATATTCGTCTCTTTCCTTTATCATTTGGCTGCCTTATTAATCGTCAAGCCAGCATTGGATAGGGGGTTTGGGAGCAGTAACTCCGTTGAAGCAACCGTCGACCAGTATATATAGACGGAAAAGCCTCCGCCGTTAAGCCTATGATGACTGATTTGTGGAAGCTGGAACAGGGATGTTCGTTTGCGAACGAGCTTTTTTGAGAAATGCGCGGAATTCCTTGGTGGTGCTAATCCATCCAAAATCTTCGTGAAACATGGCTATTTCAATCTCCTTGGCAAAACTTGCTGCGTCGGCAAGCATCTCGTACAAGACCAAAGTAGACCGGTCGGCGTCCCGGAGGATGGCATAGCAGCGTGCTAGTAAAAGCATCCCGCGTTTCATGTAGCTTGAAATTAGGTCTCCCCGCAATTGGTTGGCTTTTGCTCTGACTTTTTCCAAATGGGGAATTGCTTTCGTGCACTGTTGCCCCTCAAGGTAGTAAGAAAGCCCGAGCAAGTAAGAGTCGACAGGTGTAAGGCTTACTCCCTTCTCAATGGCTCTATTGTAGGCAGCAATGCTAGGCTTGATCTGTTTTTGTTTGAACCAGCCTCTTGCCTTCCGAATATCAGCATCAGCCAGAGAGGGATTTTCACTCTTAACTCTAGTCTTTGCCTTAGCAACAACCTCACTTTTGATTGGTTTAAAAATGTAGTTAGTGGGAAGTAAGCATGGGGCATTGATGGAGCCGTTGCAACAGCTTGACGCTATATTTCCGACGATTCGATTCTTACTGGAGATTCCAGATTCGCATTCAATTTGGCCTTTTTTCACGAAGACTTGAATCACTTGCCCTAATAAAGCAGTCCTATCATTTAGTGATGTGTCTATAGCCCTTGAACCAACGACTTTTCCTGACATTAAACTTCCGGTATGGGATTGCAGGGTCGCCTTTATGGTTTTAGAGTCATAATGATTAAAAAAATCATGAGGCACATTTTCAGGGTTAGCAAAATACTCAGATGGATTGATCGTTTGACAGCTTTTTACCTCAATCTCGACCAAGCCTTGGACATTTCCTAGGCATTCTGCCAATAATCTCGGTCCTAAGAGCAGGCCAAAAAGGCTTATTAGGCTTATTTGTAATAATCGTCTCATTTAAGGTCTCTACATCAAATAGAATTTACTAAAAATTTCTTTTTGAAATAAGTTACTCATTCTGGTCAATATTTCAGATTCTTGACCTGATTTCGTTTCGGATGAATGGGCAGCAAAATTTACCTATGACAAAAAAAATAATAAATTCAGACAGGTTTTGGCAAAAATAAATCCTTACGATTGAGAACCTGTCTCCCTGATTAAGGCACCACTCGTCCATTCCGAAGCAGAAGCCAAGAGTAAGACAATCCGAACTATCGGAATGATGCTATGGCACATTCCCATATAAGGAAAGAAAGGTCATAGATATGAGGTGCTTTGCGACATTATTTAAATGTTTCATAATGATGCTGATCTTAATGCAGTTCGCGTGTTCTTCGGATGAAGGGGATCAGCAACAGGAAGAGCAGTTGGAACAAGACCAACAAGAGGACGAAGAGTATGAGCAAGAAGGAGAAGAAGGTTTAGAGGACCTTCAAGAAATTGGTGGTGATATTTCGGATCAAACCAATATAGGAGAAAGCACTGGTGACTACAATGATGCCAATGCACTGAATAATATTAATGATTTAGGAGATGGTCTCAATGAGTTAGAGTCCAACTCACTCAGTAATAATCAGATTTTAAGTGATGAGGCTTTAGGAAACGACCTACAGGGAGCCTACGATGCAAACTCTCTAGGGGGTAATGCAGTTGTATCTCCATCTGTTGGTGACGCTCCTTCCGATAACTCTGATCGGGTGGTGCGGTATGTCACAAGCGATGGAACGCCCGTTTATGATAGGCCTGACTCAAGTGCTGCAAGCCTTTCTACTCTTTTTCAAGGAGACCCGCTGGTGGTTGCCATTCAAGGTGAGTGGGCAGAAATTACCTCAGGGCGCTATGTGATGACGTCCTCCTTATCTGAAAAAATTGTCCCACGCCTAAAAGGCGAGTCTTCATGGAACCCCCCTTCCGGGCCGCAGCCGTAATAGGAATGATTTGTAGTTCATCGTCCTCTGATCCTGCGCTATGATCGAAAAAGCTTATGGTAAGGAGGCTCCTTTGAATCAAACCACTACCGATAAATTACCTGGTGTCCAAGTTCTGACTGGGTGGGGAAGCTACGTTTTATTTTGTGTCGAAACCATGCGTAGGATTTTCTTTCCACCTGTATCAATCAAGCTCTTAGTCAAGCAAATGGAGTTTGTTGGAGTTCATAGTTTCTGGGTCATTGTTTTGGCTTCCATTATGATTGGAGCCGTTTTTGGTATCCAATTTGGCTCAATTTTTAGAATCTTTGGGGCAGAATCTATGATTGGTGCAGCAGCGTCCTTTGCGTTATCTAAAGAGTTGGCCCCAGTCATCGGATCTTTTTTAGTCACAGGTCGCTCTGGTTCTGCTATGGCAGCTGAGACTGCTACCATGAAGGTCAACGAGCAGATTGATGCAATGAAAGTCATGGCAGTTAATCCTATTGGCTACCTCGCTTCTCCCCGTGTTTTGGCATCCATGATCATGATGCCACTGCTATGTAGCTTTTTTATTATTTGTGGCACCCTGTCCTGCTTTGTCATTGGGGTGATGATTTTTGATGTGGATGTGGGAATTTTTATCGATAAAATTCGATGGATTAGCAAACCTATTCATATTATTCAGGGCCTCCAAAAAGCGGTTATTTTTGGGGCAATTTTTTCAACGGTAGGGTGTTATAAGGGTTTTCATGCTGGGGGAGGAGCCAAGGGAGTTGGCAAAGCAACCACTGAGGCAGTGGTGGTATCGTTAGTTGCAATTCTTCTCGTGGACTTTGTTATAAGCTATTATCAGCTAGAAAATGTGCTTTAAACTTCTGAGCGTAAAATCTGGATGATCGTGTCGGAAGAGTTACCTAGCTGAAGCTTTCTTTGTTTGTTTTTCATCTGCTCAGCAGCCTTGGTCAGGTCTGTCATTTCAGAAAGTAGATTCTCACCTGAGAGTGCTTTCTCTCGCAGTACCTTTGCCCACCCTTCTTTGGCAAAACTGTTAGCGTTCAGGATCTGATCACCCCGACTCCCTGCTTCTAAGGGAATTAAGAGCATTGGCTTATGTAGGGCTAGGAATTCAAAAATTGAGTTTGCTCCAGCGCGAGCAATGACAAAATCGGTAATTGCAAAAATATCCTTTAACTCTTCCCCAAGAAAGGTGAAGGCCTGGTAATCAGGGTGTTGAAAATCGATGCCCTTACCTTTACCGGTAATGTGAACAATTCGGTAGTCTTCTATGAGGGTGTCGATGCATTCTTTAAGGGCTTGGTTGATTTTTAACGCTCCCAGGCTTCCTCCCATCACTAAGATGATGGGTTTTTCACTCTTTTCAGAAAACCCACACACCTTGTATCCTCGGCCAGGGTCTCCGGTGAACAACTCTCGGCGTATAGGAGTGCCCGTATAGATTGCTTTATCAGAGGGTAGGTGCCTTGCTGTTTCGGGGAAGGAGTAAAGAATCTTTTTAGCAAACCTAAGGATAATTCTATTGGCTAGACCTGGGGTTTGATCTGATTCGTGGGTAATCACAGGAATTTTCAGCAACCAAGCTGCAAAGGTTACAGGCACACTGACAAATCCACCTTTGCTGAATACAAGGTTAGGCTTAATCCAGATCAGGAGGAAAAGGGATTGAATGCAACCAAGTGCTACCTTAAAAAAGTCGCTAAAATTCTTGAGCGAAAAGTACCTTCGCAGTTTACCTGCTGCGATGGTTTTGAATTTTATGCCACTTTTTCCAATTAGCTCTCGTTCTATTCCATTGGAGCCAAGGTACACTAAGTCCCATTTTTCTTGGCGTAGAAAGGGCAATAAAGCGATATGAGGTATGACGTGACCTGCAGTGCCTCCGCCAGTTAAGACTATTTTCTTACGCTTGTGATTCATCGTCAATAACTCCAAGATCCTTTTTGACTTTTCTCATACTAAATGGCATGCAACTAGGTGAGGTTTTTTATCCGTGCCTAAGTCCCTTAATTTAGGGGCTTCTTGCTTACAGCGTTCCGTGGCGTGTGGGCAGCGGGTATGAAAATGACAACCCTTGGGTGGATTCATTGGGCTTGGGACATCACCCACTAAAACGTTTTTATGCTCGGTTCTGCGTGACTCATCAAAACTAGGGATTGGGATAGCATTGATCAGTGCCTGGGTGTAAGGGTGCAATGGACGTTCATAAAGCTCAACACTTTCCGTATACTCTACGATACGTCCAAGGTACATAACGGCAACGTAATTGCTGATATGCTCAATCACAGCCAAATCATGAGCAATAAACAGGTAGGACAAGCCAAACTTGCTCCTCAGATCAGAGAGTAAGTTTAAGATCTGCGATTGTATCGATACGTCCAGAGCACTCACAGGCTCATCGGCGATGATTAATTGTGGCTCCAAAGCCAAAGCCCTTGCTATTCCAATCCTTTGTCTTTGGCCACCGGAAAACTCATGGGGGTAACGATCTTGGGTTTCTTTTCCAAGGCCTACGAGTTCGAGGAGCTGTTCTAACTTAATTTGCTGCTCTTTTTTAGTGCCTATGTTGTGGATGATGAATGGTTCTTTCAAGATCGAACCGACCGTCATCCTTGGGTTGAGTGAAGAGAAGGGGTCTTGGAAGATGATTTGCATATTGCGTCGTTCGCTACGCAACTCTTTCATCGGAAGAGAGGTGATGTCTTTTCCTTTGAAGATGATCTTACCACCACTTGGTTCGTATAGCCTAAGAGCTGTTTTTCCAAGAGTTGATTTACCACAACCAGACTCTCCCACTAATCCGAGTGTCTCCCCTTTCCTGATTTTTAGACTAACTCCGTCAACAGCATAGACTTGGCCTACTGTTTTACTAAAAAAACCACCTTTGATAGGGAAGTATTTCTGAAGATTTTGTAGTTCTAGTAGGATTTCCGACATGTTCAATCCTTTTCATAGAGCAAACAAGAAACTTCTCTTTCGCTCGAAATTGCGACCGGTTTAGGAACGACTTCTGCACACTTGCTCATTGCCTTTGGGCAACGTTCTCTGAATCGACACCCTTTTGGAAGAGCACTTAAATTGGGAACCACCCCTTCAATGGTAGAAAGCCTACTCTGATGCTCTCCAAGCTTTGGAATTGAGTTCAGCAAACCTTGAGTGTATGGGTGCTTAGGGTCCAAGAAGATATCTTTGACGGGGGCTTTTTCGATGATTTGGCCTGCATACATGACGATGACGTAGTCACAGAGTTCTGCAACCACTCCCATATCATGGGTAATCATCAAAATAGCCATTCCCAATTCTTTTTGTAAGCTAACCATAAGAGAAAGAATCTGAGCTTGAATCGTAACATCCAAGGCTGTGGTTGGCTCATCAGCAATCAAAAGGTGTGGCTGGCAAGCAAGGGCCATTCCAATCATGATTCTTTGCCTCATACCTCCAGATAACTGATGGGGGTACTCCTGCATACGCTTTTCCGGAGCTGGGATGTTAACTAGCTTGAGCATCTCAATGGACTTTGCAGTCGCATCCTGGGTATTGAGTTTCTGGTGAACCTTAAAAACCTCATTCATTTGGTTACCGATGGTGAAAACCGGATTTAAGCTGGTCATTGGTTCTTGGAATATCATGCCGATCTCATTGCCCCGGATGCCCCGCATGGCTTCCGGCGACAATTTGAGCAAATCCTGTTCTTTATAGACAACCGTGCCTGACTCGATTTGGCCAGGAGGAGATTCAATGAGACGTAAAATCGACAAAGCGGTAACGCTTTTACCACAGCCTGATTCACCAACAATAGCAACGGTTTGCTTTTCTTTGATGCTAAAGCTTACTTGGTCCACTGCCCTTAGGCTACCATGATCATTTTTAAATGAGGTCACCAAGTTTTTAACTTCTAACAAGCTTGCAGTCACATTCTCACCTATGGGTTATCTTGGGATAAAAAGGGAAGTTGGTCTTCAATAGAGTAATACTCATCAATGGCACGGACGATGTCGCACCGTGCTCCTACAGAGAAGTGAACCCCCTGTTTAAAAACCTGTCTAAAAAAATCGATTCTCTGCCTTTTCGTGGGGTCTGCGATGACGATCTCAACCCATCCCGTGTCTTCCATAATCATACTTGGAAAGCACTCCCACTCCTTTGCTTGCTCGAATGGTATGCTTTTTCTAGCCTCAACTCCAGATGCATTAGAAAAAATCGTATAAACGCGATCCATTTTCAGGTGATTTGCAAGAAGGTCGGCAAGCATACCCTCATCAAAAATATGTGTTTCCAGCAATCCATGAAATCCAGATATGTGCCACTGTTCACAGTACTTGCGAACCATCTTACTTGTGGACTGAGAAATATTTCTATTGTGTGTCAACAAATCGAAAATATCATGCATCAGATTGTTCCCATCTGAGGGTTTGCTCATCTGGTAGATCAAGCCTGCTTTTTTTATGAGACCTAGCGATGCACCAGTTTATTTCTCCAGTTTTGATGCCGAGGAATTGATTCCACTTAAAGAGGGCACAAGCCTCCCTGATCTTACCACCAGGCTTGTGAAAGGTGATTTCAATTTTTCTTGAGTTTTCAGCAATATAAAGAGTACTTTGTTCACTCTTATCTAGTTTTTTGTAAATCATATCGCGCCAATAAACAGGGAATTTCCCACCCAAAATGCAAGGAATCTCCTCCGCTTTCAATCCAACCATAATTCCGTTGGCCTCCCAGAAGCCTTCTTGGTTGACCTTGAGCTCTGGAACCTTGGAGAGAAGCTTCCCTTGCTGATGGTATCGTAAGGGTGACTTTCTCCATTCTAGATCCAAAAGGATCATCCCAAAAGGGTCGCTGAGCTGCGTTTGCCAAGATTTTCGAGGAGAGGCTAGCCAATCTAACCGAGCTTCTGCTAAAGGGGTTTTTTCTTTTAACCAGATGACCCTCCCACCCCCTTCCGAAGGGTAACAGCTCCCAAAAAAACTTGAGTGAGCTCTCGATAGAGGTATCTTTTCTACAGGCTCAATCGCACTAAAATCATGGCATGATGATAAAAAAAGAGGGTAAAGAAGTAGTGCAATTTTATTAACCGAGGTTTGAAGTGCCCTATTTGAGGTCATTAATTTTATCTTTAACTCGCTTAGTATCTTTCTCATCTAAATTGCCTTCTAGTGCTTTTTGGTACAACTCGAGTGCTTTCTCTTTATTTTCAAGAGCGAGATAAGCATCAGCTAGGTGCTCTAAAATAACCCCTTCATTAGGTAAGAGCTCCACAGATTTCTGCAAGTATTTGATGGCTTTTTTGTAGTCGCCTTGCATGTAATACACCCAGCCAAGGGAATCTAAGTAGTAGCCATCGTTTGGCTTAAGAACCAAGGCCTGTAATATGAGCTTTTCAGCCTCTTTAAGGTTCTCGCCACGTTCAGCATAGAGGTATCCAAGGTAGTTGTAAGCACTGGAGAATTGTGGATCTTTTTCAATCACTGCTTTCATGGTATCGATGCATGCTTCATAGTCCTTGGCTTTTTCCTCATAGACACCCCGCATAAACAGAAGCCTAGTCTTTAGCTGATACTTTTTATAACCTTTGTTTAGGACCTCAATGGACTGATCAAATTTTTCTATATCTCCATAAATATTTGCTGCCAGTATGTAAAGCTCCCATGAGCCATACTTGTGACCAAGAATCTTATCAATCACAGCTAAGGCGTCGTCAAATTTTTTAAGCTCTCTTAATATTTGACAAACTTTATACTGCGCTGGAATGAAGTAGTCGGACTCTTCAGGAACTAATTTGTACTGCTCAATTGCCTTCGGCTTATCTCCTAGCCGCTCGTAACTCATTCCGGAGAAGAAGACCAACTGTGCAGATTGGGGGTTGCGATCAACAAGCTCAGACAGCAGTTTCGAGCCTTCATCGACCCTTTTTAGCTCCCATAAAAGGAAAACCCTTTGAACTTGTAAACTGGTCAATCCAGATAGCCTTGGCTTTTTGACCAACTCTTCGACCTTGAGCAAAGCTTTGTCCAAGCTTCCAAAGGTTTTGAGTAACAGGATCGTCCTTGAGACAATTTCCTCGTGTTTAACATTGCGGTTGAAAAACTGAAAATAAAGCTGAAGGGCCTTTTTGGGCTTATTATTTTTTTCTGCCAAGTACGCGTATAAAATAACTAGCTCTGGGTTATTGTTTTGTAAGCGATGGGCCTTATGCACTGCCCTCAGAGCTTTTTTATATTTTTTTTGATGGAGGTATATTTTACTGAGGAGCGACCAGCCAAAAACAGAGTTAGGAATCTTTTTGACGAGTGAATTAGCGACCTGCAAAGATTTATCTAACTGGGCCTTTTTCTGGTAGATGCTTACGAGCTGGATAAAGGCCTTTTCATAACTGGGACTTAAGGCTAAAGCGCGCTTGGTCTCGGTAATTGCCTCATCATATTCTTTGTGTCTAATCAGTAATTCCCCAAGTAAGAGGTGCAAATAAGGGGACTTAGGATAGAGAAGAGTCATCTTTTTTGCATGAACTAGAGTCTCTTTTCCATCAGATACTCTGGTTTCGGTACCCAGGTACTTTTCAGCGAGGAACTCGACGGGGTCCAATTGGTACGCGGCTTTATAAAGGTCGAGGGCAACTTTCAAGTCACCCTTCATGGCTGTGTACTCACCAACCAGATAGTAATATCCTGCGCTAGCTTGTCTTTGTGCTTGGCTCCACATACTAGGAGGGAGGTTGCTAGGATCCATGGCAGTGTTGTTGTCAATTTGATCAAACTGGTCTTCATTAAGGGCGGACTGATCTTTAGTCTTGCAAGCATAAATGCCAAAGCAAATAAGTAAAATGATCGAGGTTTGCTGCAATTTTTTCACCATCGCGATTCCCTGAAGCTCCTTACTTATCTACCTTCACAAATCATTAATCGTAGGAGAGGGTAAGAAGTCCCACCCTTAGTTATGACGGTGGGTTTCACTTCATAATATTACCGTGATATGGACATTTTTGAGCATCCTTTATTTTTGCCCAGCAGCTAGAGTGTCTAAGTGGTTATCGTAGTATGGAAAGCAAAAGCCAGATTCGCTGCCTTGTATGATGTTATTTAAGGGCTTAATTTCATTGTAAAAAACCTCTACAAGCGCGAGCCCTTTAGCTGGGGCTGTCATCCCAGCAAGCTTTCTTTCTAAGCCTTCCGTAAGAAGCTTATTAATGGTCCCTGGGGGTAAGTGGCCCTGAACCACTGCGACTAAAGTGCCTACCATAATCCTTACCATCTGCTTCAAAAAGCCCTCTCCTGTGATCCAGATGTCAATCATTGGGCCTCTCTGATCGCACACCACTTCAAAGATCCTGCGTGTGGTGGTCTTGGCATCAGAGTCTTTGTTGCAAAAAGCTTTAAAGTCATGAAGCCCTGCGAATGCCGACGCTTCTTTAACCAACAGGTCCAAGTCAATCTCTTGGTGAATTGGCCAAACAAAATCTTGTGTAAAAGGATTGAAGCACCTTCCTTGCCACAAGCGGTATCGGTATGCTTTACCTTTGGAGTCAAAAATGGGATCGAATAGCTGATCCACAGGGGAGAGTTTTTGAATTCCAATCTCTGGAGGGGTCAGAGCATTTAGGCTCAGTAACCACCTGGGAGAGTAAGGAACCTTGGTGCGAAAAAGTGCCACTTGATGGTGAGCATGGACCCCACTATCGGTGCGGGATGCCCCCCTAACTCTAACCTCATGGTTTAAAAAGGTTCCCAGTGCCTTCTCCAAATGATCCTGAATTGCATTTTTTGAAAGCTGAGACTGAAAGCCATTGAAAGGGGTTCCAACATAGGAAAGGTCTATCCGGTATGATGGACCCTCTTTTCTCGCTATGTCTTCCTGAATTTTGATTCTTTCCTGGCTTCCCATCATTTGAATTCCAAATCTAGATCTTAAGGGGCTGTTTTGAAGGTAAAGGCGAGGCCGATGTTCTGGTGAGCAAAAGAAATGTCGTTAGACTTTTGTTGTGCAATCAATAGTTTGCTACCAATCTTGCTTACCATTTCAAAATAAGGAGAGATATAGATTGCTCCAAGACCCATACTTCGTTTCATCGATCCAAGGCTTTTCTCTCCCAGCTTATTGATAAGGAAGTTCAACGAGACTCCCGCAACAACCCCATTGTTCCAACCAGTGTTGACGATGCTTTTGCCTCCCGATGATTGGCTTGTTTTTTTACTGGGAGTGTCGCTTGCATTGAGGCTTGGGGTGCTTGTTGATTCTGCGCTTGTGGTGCTATTTTGTAGCCTTACTTCTTGATAAAAAAGCTCTTCGTACCCTAACCAAAAATCTATGGATAGAAATGAACCGGAGCCGAAAGGCTTTGCACTTGCTGTTAAAAGGAGCTGGTAGGGCAGTACCGTTAAGCTAAGCTTACCTTCTGCATTTTGTAGCTCACTTGGATCAGGGTCACTCACATCAGGGTTGATTTTTTGTTTTCCTCCGATGTTGAGGTAGGAAAATTGACCCCCGACTCCCAAATTGACATAATCACTGACGTAGTATTGCCAGTCCGAGCTGATGCTAAATTGAGTTGGAGTCGATCCGTAAAAAGCTTCAAAATACTTAACATCTGGGAAGCTCACCCTTGAGGCCCCAATCCTCAGATTGTAGTGATTTTTCTTTCCCACTTGCCTTGAGTTGGATTCTTCAGAGTTTACGAGCTCGTCTTCACTAAATTCGCCATTTACCTTAGCATCGCTTTGGTTGAGTCGGGTCACCCCGGATGCATAGCTTGAGTAAGCTATGATGGATAAGCTTGCCACAAAATTAACGCAAAATTTTTTCATTTATGACCTCTTGTCTAAATGCCTTCCCCAAAAACATTAGGAAGATTTGTTCTTTAACAGATGTTCGAGGATTTGTACGGCATTGGTTGCAGCTCCTTTTTTTAGGTTGTCTGCAACATTCCAAAATTGGAACCATTCTGAGCGGGGCTCTCCAAATAAGGTTCTAAGCCTTGCGACAAATACCTCTTTTTTTCCAGTGCAGTGAAAGGGACTTGGTAACTCTGACTGGGACGTTGTTTCATTGTAAATTAAGCCCGGTGCCTGTTTAAAAGCTTGCTTGACCTCTTCAAGGTCAGCCTCTCGGCCCAATTGGACATTGATGGCTTCACTATGGCATGCAAAAACTGGTACTCTGGCGCTGGTTGCGAGGACCGGAAGGCCTGGTAACCCTAGGATTTTATGGGTCTCATTGACCATTTTTAATTCTTCTTCACAGTTTTGCCCATCTTCAAAAGGTCCGATCGCAGAGAGTACATTAGATGCGATTGGTTGTGGGTATAGCACGTGGTTTGGTTTTTCAAATTTAAGGTAGTCCTGCAACTGGTCTGAAAGTTCTTTAATCCCCTTTTGACCGCTCCCTGACACCGACTGATAAGTTGCAACCACAATCATTTTCAAGCCAAACTTCAACTTAAGAGGGTTTATGGCCACCAGCATTTGGATGGTGGAGCAGTTTGGATTGGCAATGATTCCCTGGGTGAAGCCTTGAAGAACATCACCATTGACCTCAGGGATGATAAGTGGGATTTTCGGGTCCATCCGGAACGCACTGCTATTATCGATCACCACAGAGTCTTGGGAGCTAATAGCGGGGCTGTGTGCCTTCGAAAACGTTCCACCAGCGCTCATCAAAATATAGTCACAGCCTTTTACCTTTTCAAGGCTGTAGGCGTTTACTTTTAAGGTCTCACCTCTGTAAGCAATCGTCTCTCCCTCCGAGCGAGGGGAAGCAAATAACTCAACCTTAACATCGCTAGTCAAAGAGGATTCGGCTAATTCCTCAATCATTTCTCGCCCGACTGCACCCGTAGCTCCAACGACACCAATCCTCATAGCTTTCTCCTAAAATGAAATGTTAATCTTTTGACTTAGGCTCCATAAAAGTATCTTCATCGTGGGGTTGAAAGATTTCATCATCATTGGTTGGCTTTTTCCAACCTACAACCCACTCAAAGAGACCACTCAATGCGTAAAGAAAGAAAAACAAAAAGCCAAATAAAGTTGGTTTGTATGCAACCAAACCAAAGGTGGCCACTAAAAGGGCAAGAAACCTAAATGGTTTAATTCCTTTTATCTTAAAGGATTTATGAGAGCGATAAGCCACGTTGCTGACCATCAAGAACGCTAAGAGCGGTGCCATGATCAGAAAAAAACCCTGCCTGACTTCTTCGCTGGAAAAAAAACTATAAATCTGTCGCATCAGCCAAAGCTGTTTGCCTTCAGCATCATCCACATCTGCCATAAACCCTACGAAGCAAGCAACCACTCCTGCAGCCATAGGAATCGGCAAGCCTGTAAAATCTCCTTCAGCTTTGCCGATTGAGCTTTGTACGTTAAACCTGGCCAAGCGCAGGGCGCCGCAGGCCAAAAAGATAAAACAAAAGATCCAGCCAATGCGGCCCAAACCATGCAGGCTATACTGGTACATCATGATAGCAGGGGCGAGGCCGAAAGAGATTAAGTCGCAGAGAGAATCATACTGGACCCCAAATTCGCTGGTACCGTTGGTAAGACGAGCAACACGACCATCCAGAACATCGAATATGGTTGCAAGGAGGATAGCTCCGGCAGCCCAACCAAAGTCGCCTTGCATGGACTTTACGATCGAAAAATAGCCAAAGTACAGGTTCCCAGAAGTCAATAAATTTGGAAGGATATAAACAGCACCACCGATGCGAGGTCTAATTGAATTCTTCATTACTTTAATAATGCTCCCTTCTGTGCTTCAAGTCGTTCTTCAGCTGTGGATTTTCTTAAGTAATTTGGAGCCGGAAATTGCTCACTCCAAGCGTCCTCAGGACTCTTAACTGCCATGTCATGCATGCCCAGAAGGCCAGCTTCTAAAAGTTCGGGTGGAGTTAGGCTCTTTTGTTCATTGCCTTGATTGGATAAATAGGTTTGCATCTTTTCCCAGGGGCCCGCCCAAAAAATTTGAGTGTTTAGATCAAGTGATAAGAGTGGGCCGGCTGGTCCTTTATCATGACCAGCTTGTACGAGGCTTGTTTTGACCTCACCATCAGGTGATTCAATATGGGCAGCGTAACCATGAGTCTTAGTGCTTGGAAGAAAAACCAGCAGTGGTCCCTTACCCGCCTTGTTGCGACATAGATGCTGTGCAGCGGCAGCAAGTGAGGAGCTCGCAAGCCACTTGACCTGAGGGTTTGAAACTGCAAAACCGTAGGCCCAAGATAAGCCTACTTTTATACCTGTAAATGACCCAGGCCCATTTGAAACCAATAACTTGCTCATATCTGCGGACCTCAGCCCTGTCGCTAGTAATCCTTGCTGATAAAGCTGGGAGAGCTTTGCAGCAGATCCGTACTGCTCTGGGTGGCTATACTTCCATTTTATTTCGCCTACACCGAAGTCACAAATGGCAAGGCTGACACCCATCATACTGGTGTCAATCAATAAACCTAGGCTCATACCAAAACAACCTTAAAATCATAGATGGTTGGGGGCGTTTAAGAACTCAATATAAATTTGGGGGAAGCTTCAAATGAGAGAACAGAAAGACTCTATTAGTCTTACTCAAACATTCCCGTTACCCCACGTAGCATCGATGCCCAAAAACGGCTCAAATCATTATATGTAGCCAAAACAATTAACGCCATAATCATAACGAAACCAATGCGCTGAAAGTTCTCCATTGCAACCTCGCTCAAAGGTTTCCGTCTAACCCCTTCTGCAAAAACGAGAAGAAGTTGTCCTCCATCCAAGGCTGGAATCGGAAAGAGGTTAAGCATTCCCAAGTTAATACTGATTAGTGCCATGGTCGTAAAGAAAACTTGCCAACCAGCTTCGGCTGCGTCTCCAGCAACTTTGGCGATAAGCATAGGGCCGCCAAGAGCTTTTAAAGGCAAATTACCAGTTATCAAGCCTGCAATCGCTCCGACAATAGCCCCAGACTTTTCAGCTGTTTCCTTGAATCCGTACCAAAGTGCCGAGAATGGATTGGAATACTGTTCAACGTACGGTGGTGGTGCTTGTGCTTGGCCCCAGAAAACAGCATTGAACTGATAATAAATATCTTTTCCTGCAGCTTTTTGGACCTCAACAGGCTTTAAGGGTGCCTCTAGATCAATTTTTTCTCCACCCCTCAAAACCTTTACTGCGATTTTTTCACTTTTGTTTTCCTCGAAAGTTTTCATTAAAGTGAAAATATTATCAACTTTTAGGCCGTTAACTGCCAAAATATGGTCCCCCTGCTGAATAGCCCCATCGAGCGGGGGCCGAGGGCTTGCGACCGTGATCTGTGAATCTCTGAGTCCCATTAAGCGAGCAAGGCTCTGCTGGCGTGCGGAGGATCCAGTGCTTGCCTCTAAGGCAGCTTGGTTTTCTTCAGTGTACCAGGGGCTTGTGCTTAGGTGGATCAATTTAGGTTCTTGCTGCCCCTCCTCTTTTTTTCCAGGAATAGGCGCAAGGCTTAAGGCCATTCTTAGGCTTTTAGCCTTAGCCTGGTAAGCTGCATCTAAAGCTTCGAGAAAGTCCGGCCAAGTCTTAGTTTTTAAGGTTTCGTCCTGGTCAGATGATGCTGAAAAAGTAATCTGTTTTACTTGGTCACCGACCTCAATTTTGATATTGCTTTGACCAGGTAGCTTGAGGGTTTCTGCAAGTGGTAGAGGGGTTAAGATTGCAGGCACCAATCCAAATGAGATGCCTATTCTACCCTGCTCAACCTTCTCACCTAAGATGTTTTCATTTTCATGGCTGTCAGGAGTGACATAAAGGCTCAAAGTTTGGTTTTGGCGCTTTACTTTTATTGCAAGTGGTTTGCCTGGTGACCTAGAAACCTCTTCACGTAGGTCATTCCAGCTATTGATCTCCTCCTCACCAATGGCAATCACATGGTCTCCTGACTGAAAGCCTGCATTGTCAGCGGGCCCTCTCGGCATGACCATGCCTATGATTGATGGAGGGTGTTCAATTCCTGCCGAGGCGTGGATGGTATAGATTCCCATAGCCAGCAATAGATTCGCTGCTGGACCTGCGATGATGGTTGCTGCGCGAGCCCACACAGAGGCGCGGTACATTTCTTTGCCTTTAAATCGTTCCGGGACTTCTTCAGATTTTAAGGCACCTGCAAATTTTACATAGCCACCAAGGGGGAGTGCGCATAATTTATACTCAGTCCCCTCATGCTCAAATCCAAATAGCTTAGGACCAAATCCGATAGAGTATATTTCGACACCGATGCCAAATAACTTGCCAATCAAAAAGTGTCCAGTTTCATGAACAAAAACCAACACAGCAATAAAAAATAAGACAGCTAAAACGGGATTGGAGGCCAAAAATGACATGATGAGTGCTCCCTTAAACCGCGAGGATTCTGTAGGTATAGAGGATTAACCAGCAAATAGGCGCAGCGAATAAGACAGAGTCAACCCGATCAAGGAATCCGCCATGTCCAGGGAAGATGGTTCCTGAGTCCTTGACTTCGGCAAATCGTTTAAAAGAGCTTTCCACTAAATCTCCCATGACTCCTGCCACGCCACCAACAACAGCTAATATGATCATGAGCCACCAAGGTCCTAACGAAAAATCGAAGATGGCATTGATGCTCAAAACCCCAACAATACTTGCTAAAAGACCGCCAAAAACGCCCTCCCATGTTTTTTTCGGTGAGAACCTTGGAGCTAGTTTGTGCTTACCAAGGTGTTTGCCTGCAAAGTAGGCTCCCGTATCACCCATCATAACAATGGAAAGGAGTAGAAGTACATAAGAGGCATGCTCTCCCATTAAGTAGAGGTCCCAAATGGTCAGCCAGGGAAGGCAACCATAGCACAAGCTTATTAAAACACAAGTAATCCTCACAATAGATTGGTCGATGTTTGGGCCAGTGAAGGTTCCAACCAAAATAACCAGATTTAATACGGCAATGATACCACCTCGCTCGGTACCAGACAGATCCAACATGGTGGAAACCGAAAACATCAAACAAGCAGCTGAAAGGCAAAACCATGTCCAAACCCTGGTATATTTAAGCTCGCTCGTACTATTCGGGTGAAACTTACGAATGAATGCCGGATAGAGCATCTTTCCGATTTCATACACAGAAAGGGCGACGCTTATCAGGAAAACGATGCAGACGTAAAGTGGTGGAAGCGTAATAAGGCTGACAAGAAGTAGAGGTAAGCCTATCAAGGCTGTAAGAACTCGGTGCTTTAACATATACTAAAAACCTTCGGCTGCTATTGTCTTGTTGTTCGTTTAAATAGGAGCCTGGACCGATTCAACTAAGCCGAATCGACGTTTTCTATTCTTATAGGATTGAATTGCATCTAAAAAATGCTCACGCCTAAAGTCCGGCCAATACACGGTTGAAAACCATAGTTCACTATAGGCGATTTGCCAAAGCAAAAAATTAGAAATCCGCTGCTCACCGCTGGTACGGATCAAAAGGTCGGGGTCTGGAATCGAGCCGGTGGAAAGGTGCTGGCCAAATAGCTCAGAGTCGATTTGGTCCACATTGATCTCATGGTTTTTGACCTTTTCGGCAATCATACGGCAGGCTGCGCTGATTTCTGTGCGGCCTCCATAACTGAGTGCAATCGTTAGGGTCAAACCGTCATTATCTTTTAGGTATTCGGTGGTTTCTTGCACCAGTTTTCGCGTTTTTGCCGGAAGTTTCTCAATGCGTCCGATTGTTTTTAAGCGAACATTATTCTCATAAAGCTCTTTGCGTTCTCTTACCACAAAAGTGTCCAGGAGGGTCATGATGCCTGAGACTTCAGACTGAGGCCTGCCCCAATTTTCCTCGCTAAAGGCATAAAGAGTGAGGTACTTAATCCCCACTTCGCCTG
Source organism: Oligoflexales bacterium (assembly GCA_013215275.1). GTDB lineage: Bacteria > Bdellovibrionota_B > Oligoflexia > Oligoflexales > Bog-1112 > JABSRF01. The sequence continues at coordinate 20,082 of JABSRF010000008.1, forward strand.
CGGTTTTTACCACCGCTCTGACGCTTTCGACACCCTTCTTATGGCCCCAAACTCTAGGCTTTCTCCTCTCTTGTGCCCATCGCCCATTTCCGTCCATAATGATAGCCACATGCTCGGGAAGGCTTTGAGTGTATATTTTTTTTTTAAGTTCTGTCGGTTGAGAGTCATGCAACATCTTGGTAGTTTACCTATTTTTTAATGGTGCAACTTAAGTTTGCGATCATAAGCTGATGCTGATCGTAGAGCCTTAAAACAGCTTTAACTTCCTAATTTATAAATACCTTATGAGGCTTTTGTGGATACATCACAATTAAAAAAAACTCGCGGTACCCTGTTCATGTTGTCTAATCACATAGGCAACGAACAAGATATTCCAGCGCGTTCCTTAATCGCGCTTACGACCGCCGACCTACTTGTTTTTGAAGAAGATCGCCCGGCCCGTTTGGCACTAAAAGCAGCAAAGGTACACCGTGAATATCTCAAATTTTCCGAACATATTCAAAAAGAAACCTTAGAGCAAGTGCATAATTATCTCAAAAAAGGAAAAACTGTTGCATATATGAGTGATCAGGGTTGCCCTACCTTAGCAGATCCGGGTCGCTCCGTGCTTCAAGTGGCCTATCAATTAAACGCCTCAATTAAGGTGATTCCAGGCCCTAGCTCCATCACGGCAGCAATCTCAGCATGCCCTTTTGAGCTTTCCTCTTATGCTTACGCAGGCTTTTTACCCAGGCGAACCGACAAGCGCATGTTGACCCTAAAGAAGCATGCGGCATCGGGGCAGGCTTTGGTCATTCTTGATACGCCTTATCGTTTAAAGGCATTGCTATCAGCATGTAAGGAGGTCTTTCCTAAAAATAGGAAAGGCTTTCTAGCCATGGATATCTCAGGAGAGCATGAGGCTTATTTTTGCGGCCCACTGCCTGGCTTAGAAGCTCAGGTGAGTCACCTTTATCAGCAAAAGCTGAATTTTGTCCTGATTGTTGACGGGGTCGAAGTTAAGGCCACTCAGGGTAAAAAAGCTCGTAGGAATAGCTCGTCTCGCTCTTAATCCCACCGATTAAATTTTGGATTCTTCTTCTTGCTTATGGGGGGTGACGGAATCAGTGCTTGGTGCTGAGCTGTTTCCCATGTAAGGCCTTGAGGCAAGGTAAAAAGGCTTTGTGGAAAACCACAAAACTTTTGCGACTGCTAAAACAGGAATCGCTAATAAAACCCCCCAAAATCCAAATAAGTCACCGAATGAAAGGATCGATACAATCACAAGCACTGGGTGGAGTCCCACACGGTCGCCGATGACACGGGGAGTGATAAACATTCCATCAACGCTTTGAACCACTAGGAACACACCAGCTACAGCTAAAAGCTGTCCAATCCCTTGAAAATCAGACAGGATGACCATCAAGCTAAGGGTTCCGCCTACAATCACATCTAAGTAGTTTATAATTCTACAGGCTCCAGCAATAAGACCGATAGCAAAGGCTCCTTGGAGTCCGATGATGCTAAAGCCGAGTATGTATAGAACCGCAAGAATACCTGCTACCATAGCTTGGCCTCGGATCACTGCTCTTAAGGCTTCACTGACTCTGAAGCTAAAGGTCCTAAAAGGCCTCACAAGATCTCTGGGAATCAATGATATAAACCTTGCTTTCAATTCCTCATAGTCTTTGAGGAGGCAAAAGGTTATGAGGGGTACCATGACGATGTTGATGACGGTCCCAAGTACCTGCGGAGCTGTATGCCAAATCGTGGAGAGAGCTTGATTGACTCTGTCTGAGAGGTGGGTGAGGTTTTTGCTCTCTTTCAAAAAGTTGTTCCACTCTTCCCGTGTCACTAAATCCCAGTTGAAGAGCATGTCACGGACCGGAGGAAGCCATTCGCGTGCAAAGGTTTCATAGGTTTTTGGCGCCAGCTTAAGAATGCTAACGATTTCGAAGTATAAGGGTGGAATCACTTTAAAGGTTGCGAAAGTGATGATTGCTAGGGTTGCGAGAAGTATGATCGAAACACTCGCAACCCGAGGCACTCTCAAGCGATCCAAATGATGGACAACAGGAACCAAAAGATAGGTCAGAAATAGGCTAATGCAAATGGGTACTAAGAGGGCTTTGTACAAGTTTGCAAAAAAAACCACGCTAATAATAATTGCAATGCAAAATAAGGCAAAGCGTTTAACTTGGCTCCAATTGATGTTTTCGGGGTCAAGGATAATGTTCACAGGCGCACTCTTTTAGGTCACAAGTTTTTCGTAAAACCAGCATCGGTTTCACAGGTGTATTATTAGTTATCAGAGTATGAAGCGACCACAAGCCGATGCTTGTCCGCATAATCCTTTATAACAGAAATAACATCCCAGCCAAACAGCTTAAAAATCTCAGTGATTTTATCTGCTTGGGAATAGCCGATTTCAAAGATTCCCACCCCGTTGGGGTTCAAAATCCGAGGGCCATATTGTGCAAAAGTTTTGTAAAAAGCGAGGCCGTCATCTGAGGCAAAAAGTGCGGTGTGAGGTTCAAAATCTTTAACCCCAAGGTCTAAGTCTTTTAATTCATCATAAGCAATATAAGGGGGGTTGCTCACCAACAAGCCAAACTTTTCATTGCATTGCCAGTTGCTCTGCTTCAGTGCATCGCACAGTTTAAAGCTAACCTGGGCACCATGTAAGGAGCTATTCTCTTTTGCAAGCTGTAGTACCTGCGAACTAACATCCCAAGACTCTACATAAGTTTTGGGGCTTTCTAGCTTAATGCTGATCGCAATACAACCGCTGCCGCTGCCGACCTCTAGAACCTTCTGGTTTTCCCGGCCCCTGAGGTGGCTTAATGCTGATTCTACCAGGAGCTCAGTTTCTGGCCTGGGAATCAGGGCATGAGGATTAATTAAATAGTCGCGACCAAAAAACTCTTTCTTACCTAAGATATAAGCCATGGGCTCACCTAGCTTGCGCCTGGATAAGAGAGCTAAGAGCTGGTGCAGCTGAGGATCACTGAGGGCCTTCTCGGGATAGGCATATAGGTGCATTCGGTCTATCTTTAGCGCTGTTGTTATCAGCAAGTCTGCATCAAGTCCGGAGTTTTCATTGTTAGACTCCTCGAGCTGAGCCTTGCAAAAAGCCCTTGCTTCACCAATGCTGCATCCTGGGAGGAGCTTGCTCATGCCCCTGATCCTTGGGTTTTGAGAAGCTCAGCTGTATGGTGAGCGCCTAGAGCATCTAGGACTTCGTCCATCGAGCCACTCATGAAGTCGTCCAATTTGTATAGCGTTAGATTGATGCGGTGGTCAGTCACCCTTCCTTGAGGGAAGTTATAGGTGCGGATACGCTCACTACGATCACCTGAGCCTACCTGAGATTTGCGGTCGGCACTGATTTCTGCGTCTTTTTCTTTTTGAACTTTCTCATAAATCCTAGTCCGTAGCATTTTCATTGCTTTGTCACGGTTCTTATGTTGAGAGCGCTCATCCTGGCACTCTGCAACGGTGCCAGTGGGAATGTGGGTGATCCTTACTGCTGAGTCAGTGGTGTTGACGTGCTGGCCTCCTGATCCACTGGAGCGGTAAGTATCAATGCGCAGGTCGGCAGGGTTTATATCCACCTCGACCTCCTCGGCTTCAGGAAGGACCGCAACCGTGCATGCACTCGTGTGAATCCTTCCCTGGGATTCAGTTTCTGGGACCCTTTGGACCCTATGAACTCCCATCTCAAATTTCAATCTACTGTATACTTTTTTACCTTCTACAAGACAGATGACCTCTTTGAATCCACCTTTAGCAGACTCGGTGGCGCTCATCATCTCTACGCGCCAACTTTGATTTTCAGCATAGCGAGTGTACATCCGCAGCAAATCACCACAGAAAATGCCTGCCTCTTCTCCGCCTGTTCCTGCGCGAATTTCAAGGATGGCATTTTTGCTATCATTGGGATCGCTCGGTAGCATGAGGAAAGTTAGCTTTTGCTTACCTTCAGTGATTTCCTGATTGAGCCGTTCTAACTCTTCCTTGGCAAAGGCTTTCATGTCCGGGTCATCGCCATTAGCCATTTCATCTGCTTCAGCTTTATCTTCTAAGAGCTGTCGGTAAGCGCGGAACTCTGTGACCACTTCCTCCAACTCGGCTCTCTCTTTGGTAAGCTTGGCAAACTCACTGCCTTCCAAGCCTGGCTGCATGAGAGATTGTTCTATGGAAATAAATCGTTGCTCTATGTCTTCCAGTTTATCGATCATGTTAACCTTTCTCTCAGATCTTTTTCGGAAAAAGCTAATTGCGAGCCAGAATATGGGCTAGCTAAGGATTTGGGCGCTTCAGCTTTACCATAAAATAAGAAAGCACGGGATAAGACCCCGTGCTTTCTAGTTTTTTTTTCTTTTAAGCCACCTCGAGGTAGGCGTCAAGGAAGTCAAAGCGTGCGACAGAAAAACAGCAACTACTTAGCAGCTTTTCCGTATTTCTTTTGAAACTTCTCAATTCTACCAGTGGTATCAACTAGTTTCTGCTTGCCAGTAAAAAATGGATGGCAACTGCTGCAGATTTCCACATTGATTTCGCTTACTGTTGAGCGTGTTTCGAATGTGTTACCGCAAGCGCATACTACCTTGCTGACCCCATACTGAGGGTGGATATTCTCTTTCATAACTCTCATTTCCTTCTCAAGCGGGCACGTTAAGTGCGTACCCTTAAAAAACTAAAAAATTCAGGGTGTTAGCCGTTCATAGACTCGATGAATTCTGCATTACTTTCACACTTGTCCAATTTATTAAGTAGAAAGTCCATAGAGTCCACTGGATTGAGCGGCTGAAGCAATTTACGCAAAATCCACATTCTATTCAAGACGTCTTTTGGAAGAAGCAATTCTTCCTTTCTTGTTCCCGACTTATTGAGGTCGATAGCTGGGAACATCCTCTTCTCAACCATTTTTCGGTCAAGGTGGAGTTCCATATTACCCGTTCCCTTAAATTCCTCGAAAATCACTTCGTCCATTCTGGAGCCGGTGTCGATCAAGGCAGTTGCAATAATGGTCAGGGACCCACCTTCTTCGATATTTCGAGCAGCACCGAAGAAACGTTTTGGTTTGTGCAGGGCATTTGAATCCACACCACCAGAAAGGATCTTGCCTGAAGGAGGAACGACTGAGTTATAGGCCCTTGCAAGGCGAGTTATTGAGTCAAGTAGGATGACAACATCTTTCTTGTGCTCTACTAAGCGCTTGGCTTTTTCGATAACCATCTCGGCTACCTGTACGTGGCGCTGGGCTGGTTCGTCGAAGGTGGAGCTGATGACCTCTCCATGAACCGAGCGCTCCATGTCTGTTACTTCTTCTGGACGCTCATCGATAAGAAGAACGATCAAGACAACTTCTTTATGGTTGCGCTCGATCGCAGTAGCAACCTGCTGCATTAGCACGGTTTTACCAGTACGAGGAGGTGCCACAATCAGTGATCGTTGGCCTTTCCCTAATGGCACAAGCATATCAATGATACGAGTTGAGTAAATCTTATGGTTGTACTCAAGGTTGAACTTTTCCATAGGATATAGAGGGGTTAAGTTATCAAAGATAATCTTATCCATATCCTGGTCAGCTTTTTCGCTGTTAACTTCTTCAACTTTTAATAGAGCAAAGTATCGCTCGCTATCTTTTGGTGGACGAATTTGTCCTGCGACTGTGTCCCCCGTTCTTAAGTTGAACCTACGGATTTGAGAAGGAGAGACGTAAATATCATCGGGGCCTGGTAAGTAGTTATAGTCAGGCGCTCTAAGAAAACCAAATCCGTCAGGAAGGGTTTCTAGCACACCAGAACCATAAATCATTCCGCCACGCTCTGACTGGGCCTGCAGCAAGGAGAAAATTAGCTCCTGCTTACGCATTCCAGCTGCACCGACAATCCCGAAGTTCTTACCCATTTGGGCTAAGTCAGAGATTCGTCGAACCTTAATTTCATTCAGATTGATGACTCCAGGAGTCTCTTCTTTAAAGTTTTTTTTGGCTTCTTTGGCCATTTGATCAGCTCACTATGGTCTAGGTGGGTTGATAAATTAAAGAGAACACAGATTCTAAGGTTAAATGAGTTAAATGCAGGACCGTGATGCGGACGGCACATCATAAAAAATCTGACTTAACAATAAAGCAGCTTAAACTTTTCATTGATTGCGTCCAAAAGCACACTTCCGTTACAGTAACAAACTCGATTCAAACCTATGATTCTATGCTAGACGATTGATTAAACAGCTAGAGGTAGTCTGTGAAACGCATCGCGGTATGATTAATAACGTTTCAAATTAACTGCTTAAGTCTTATTAATCCATACTATAGCTCGATTGCAAGTTATTTTTGTTAGGTCGCTTAAATTCTTGCACTAATTTGATCCCCTGTGCCAACCTAGATTATAATTTAAAACAGAGTTGAAACCCAATTGCTTCGTTGATGTTTTTGGTAAGGCATAGGAATTATGAATAAATATTTACTAGGAAGCATCCTTTTTGGCCTACTGATGGGCGCGAATTTTGCTAAGGCCCAAACCAAGTATGCGACTGAGCAGCACTTCCATGAATTATTTGTGACGGCTGGTTATTCTACCGCCTTTGGGGCTGCCCTCGGAGCAGCAGCTTTGGGTCTTACAGATAATCCAGGTGAGAAGTTACAGTACATTGCAACTGGAGCGTCCCTAGGCTTTATCATGGGGAGTGTTGTAGGAACCTATGTGATTTTAGCCCCTTCGGTTAGCTATGGCTCCTCATACAGCCAGAATGGAACCTTTGGTTCTTTGTCAGATCAGCCAAAGCCTTTGGAAATTGCTCCGCAGATTAACCTCACAAAGGCAAAGCTGGATGGCTTTCGCCTCAGCTGGAGGCTGACCGAATTCTAGCTTTCTGAAACCACTCGTCCAACAAGGTCGTAATCATGGGATTCCAAGATCTCAACCATCTGAATACTGCCTGGAACCACCGGTCCATCATTAATGTAAACTAGTCCATCCACCTCAGGTGCTTGAGTGGAAAGTCTTCCTTCCATCAATAGTTCCGTTTCCTTGCTAGGGCCGCTTACTAGAACTGGTAAGGTCTTACCGACATAAGAACACAAAGCTTCTTTTGAGACCTGCCGTTGGACCTCCATGATTTCTTTTTGACGACGTACTTTTGTCTCTTCGTCGAGCTGTCCAGGAAGTCGTCCAGCTACAGTGCCTTCCTCTTGAGAGTAAGTAAAGCACCCCAAGTGATCAAAGCGCATTTCCTTGACGAATTCTTTGAGTTGTAGGAAGTCGTCCTCTGACTCAGAGGGGAAGCCAACCATGACTGAGGTCCTGATCGCAATATCTGGGATTTTTTCTTTAACCTTCTTGATTGTGTTTCGTAGCTCTTCTTGAGTGACAACCCGCTTCATCTTCGTCAAGATCTCGTTGCTTGCATGCTGAACTGGAATATCAAGGTATTTAACCAGTTTATCCTCACGTGCAAAAAAATCGAGAAACTCATCATCGATATTCTCGGGGTATACGTAAAGCATTCGGATCCACTTCAAGTCAGGAATCTTTACTAGCTCTTTTAAAAGGGGGAGAAGCTCATCGTGACCTTTTTCGCGGCCATAGGCAGCTAGATCCTGGGCAATCAGGTTCACTTCCTTAATACCCTCGCTAACTAGTTTGGTGACTTCAGCCACCACACTTTCGATGGGACGAGATCTCAGCTTGCCGCGAATAGCGGGAATAATGCAGAATGAGCAATTATGCTGGCACCCTTCAGCGACCTTTACATATGCGGAGTGTTTTGCAAGGGTATTTACCCGCGGCATAGAGTCATGATAGAGGTAGTGCGTTCGTTTCGCGTGGACGCTACCTTTTTCAGGGGGCTGATCTAAAAGCTGGCCTAGCTTAGTAAACTCGTCTGTCCCTACAAAAAGATCTACCTCTGGTAAGCCAGTAGACAACTGCTTCTTATATCGTTGGGTAAGGCAGCCAGTTACCACGAGTTTTAAGTTTGGGTTGGTCTTCTTATATTCAGCACAATCTAAGATTGTCTCGATGCTTTCTTCTTTTGCAGATTGAATAAATCCACAAGTATTTACAATGATTGCATCGCCTTCAGCTGGGTTTTCACAATGAGTCCAGCCTTTGCCGAATAAGGTTCCAAGCATAACTTCTGAGTCCACTCGGTTTCTCGCACAACCAAGTGAAATGAGATGAACTTTTCTATTGTCGTGATTTAGGGGTTCCAAGATAGGCTACTCTCCTGTTATTTAAAATATAGCGCCTGCCATCAGGATTTTTTCTTAAGGCGGTCTTTTAACATAAGCCAAACCTTTATTTCAAGAGACTAGCAAAAATGGATGGAATCATAGCAGTTAACGGTGAGTACTTTGACCCTAAATCAGCATCCATTCCAGCTTTGGACCGGGGGTTTTTGTTTGGAGATAACGTCTTCGAAGTTTTTGTGGGGTTTAAGGATAAGGTTCTTGATCTAGGGCCTCATCTGAGCCGGCTGAGGCAATCGGCAGAACTTTTGCATCTTCCCATACCTTGGAGCGATGAAGAGTTAAAATTCGAGTTGCTTTCTCTAGCAGAACGCTTAGATATGCCTAAGATCTATTTGAGGCTCGTGGTCACCAGAGGTTCTGGAGTAGGGCTGGAGCTTCCAAATCCATGTGTCCCCCACAAGATCATATATGGCCTCCCAGCAAACTCTCTTCCAGAAAAAGTCTATCGGGAGGGAGTCCGTTTAAGGCTATTTGAGTTGCCTCATACTGAGCGAACAGCAATGGCAAAAACGGGAAATTATTTGCGTAGCATTCTCGCTATGGAAAAAGCCAAGAAAGAGGGCTTCTCAGATGTCATGTGGAATAACTCAGCAGGCGAAATTACCGAAGCTAGCACTGCAAATATATTTTTCATTGGAAGACAGGGAGATTATGTTACCGTCACCACTCCTTCCGTAAAAAGTGGAATTTTGAAAGGGATTACCAGAGCGACTGTCTTGTCCCTTCTGCAAAAAGCACGTATTCCTGTTGAAGAATCTATTATCTATAAAGATGAATTAGCAAAATATGATGAAGCTTTTCTTTGCTCGACCGTGAAAGGATTGGTGCCACTTGCCCAAATAAACAGTCACCAATTTCATACTGTGCGGAACAATAGTATCTTTAAGCATATTAATAGGCTGTACCAATCATGGGTTGCATCTGAGATCGGTTACTATGTGGATTGGAATACTGGTGTTCGAGTTGCCCCCCCTGCAGCCGATTAAATGTATTAAGCCCTCCCATAATTTTTCATATATGTTAGTTTAATTAGTTAGTAAATAAAATTTTATAATAGGATTGCGAAAGCTAAGCTTAGGGACTCAATAAAATCTGAGAAACTAAGCAGATAATCCCAGCCAGGGAGGGGCTTGTGTTAGTTCTAACGCGGAAGCTAGGTGAAGGAATTGCAATTGGTGATGATATTAAAATCATAGTCATGCAGATTAAAGGAAAGCAAGTTCGTTTAGGCATCAAAGCTAGTCCTTCAACTGTCGTTCACCGGGAAGAAATTTACCAAAAAATTCATGAAGAGAATAAATTGGCCGCCAAAGCTGCGAATACGCCTTTGACAGAAATGAGTCAGGCTATAATCGATTACTCAAAAGGAAAGGAGCCGGTACAAACTCCTTTTAGAACCCGAGTGAGGCAGAAGTAATCATTGGTTCGCGATAACAGATGTTGCTAAGTCTATCTTGGATGGGATAGAATATTATCAACGATATACATTGAAAAATTTTATGTAACGAATTGACCATTCATGGTTTTGCCTGAACTCATTCGAGCCCGTAATATGCCTGGAGGATCGCGTCTTGATTAAGGTCACTACCTCTCGATTTGGAGAGATCGAAATCAACGAGTCGGAAATTGTTGAGCTTCCCCAAGGCCTGATTGGGTTTCCAGAATTAAAAAAATACATCTTACTCAACCATGATAAAGACTCACCTTTTAAATGGTTGCAGTCAGTGGATGATGGTTCCATTGCATTTGTGCTTATAAACCCTCTGCTATTCAAGCCTGACTATACGGTGGAGGTGACTGAAAACGAGGTGTGTGACCTTGATTTGAGTAACGAAGAGGATGCAGTCATTTCGGTCATCATCACCATGCCAACAAACCCTCAAAATATGACGGCTAACTTAAAAGCGCCACTCATATTCAATTTAAAGAATCGTAAAGGAAAGCAGATTATTCTAAATAATTCAACCTATACGACTCGACATAATATTATGGAAGAGATGCGCAAACACAACGAAAATCTCGAGAATCAGCAGAAGGTCCAAAACACCATCGATAAAGTAAAAGAATCTCGGGATGCTGGCAAAGCAGACATCCAACAAGCCTCCCAACTAAAATAACTTCCTTGGTGTCGTTAATTCTGAGTGGCCCTCATTTTCTTGACTAGCGGTACTTTATTCTTTCCACTAATGGTTAGGGTGAGGACCTTATTTAGGTCTGAATTTGCCTGGGGTAGGTAAATCATTCCATCCTGATCACTTTTTTGGGTAAAAATTAGGTTTTTTCCATCAGTGATGCTCAGGCGAAGGCCTTGCTCTCCCAAGTCGAAGGAGTTGCCCCATTTTAAACTTTCATCCAACTGAGAAACTTCAATTTGCGAAGGGACATCTGACCTAAACTCCAAGCTTGGATCACCGAAAATATGCCAAGTTTGAAAGGTTTGCTTTGCACTGTAGCTACCATCTTGTAGCACTGCTATGGAACCATTCATCATAAGGGTACCGACTGTATATACTTGGCCTGATGCAATAAGCCTGCTTATCTCTAGTTGTCCGATTGTAGGTGGCACCCATGATTGATTTGTAGAAGAGGCAAAGATCGCAACGGCTCCCTGAGGTTTGCCTGCTTCCCCAACCTTTAACCACTTTTCTGCAAAGCTATCTTCAGACGGGTAGCTAAAGCGGCCATTTACACAAGCGACACTGATGATCACAGGTAGTCTTGATCCATTAGAGAGCCTTTCAATATGTCTGTTTTTGAATGAACCCGTCACCCATGCGGTTTCATAACCATGCCCAATATAGTTTATCAATGACTGCCCAGCATTGATCGCTTCCATAATTTCGGTAGCATTGACTGCTGGGTCATATAAGCTTTCAACTTGGTCATATTTCTCACTCGCCAAAAGCACCTCTTTCAAGTAATCAGCCCTTTCACCATCGCTAGGGCTCCCCTCATCACTAGCTATGCCTAAGGCATTTCTGAACCACTCTCCATGAGAAGGACTCTTTTCATAGTCGATACTTTTTGAGAGGATATTCTTTAAATCGTCAGCATTTTTTACTGATATGCGTCCAACAATAAGATCTGGATAGCTGTCATCACCCTCAACTAGTCCATACATAGGGTCTGCTTCATTGTTACGGGCATTTCCTGCTGTGCCCTTGTAGAAAGGCACATGCTCCGCATCACCTACTAGAATCACATAACTTAGTAGCCCATCGAGGTCATACTCTGCCTGAATATAGCTCTTTAAGTCTATTGAACTAGAGCCTGCTTCTGACATTTTAATTAATTTTACCTCATAACCTAGCTGCCTTTTCCATAGTGCAAATTCCTCTAGATCTGAATTCAAAAATTGATCTCCTGCAACGATTAAGATCTTTCCAGATGGGCTGCTTACGGGGTTAGCTTGCTGAAATTTATTCTCTTTTTGCACAGTCCAATTATAAAATCTGGTTTTATATAAAGATTCAAAACTTGGGTTAGGTAGGCTGTTTGATTTTATAATTTCGGATTTTTGGAAAGTGATTTTTAAAAGCATACTTGAATTAATCTTAAATTTTTTTGTTACAGGCAGGTATTGGAGGGGGTAGATTGTGAGGTTAACCCCTTGAACTCTACCTAACATATATGGTTCCGATAATTTTGCATTCCGCAATGGGTATGTTGAAATTTTTTTAAATGAGTTTAGACTCGGATCGTAGAGGCTAGAAAAAGTGTATGGAACTGATGTCGGGTTTACACTTCTTTCAAGGTCTCCTTTACTTGGTGCTGGTATGCCAAGGTCTAGAATTTTGCTCTCTGCCGAAAGGACCTTGATCTTGATGTTGTGTGCGTTTGGCAATGCAAGTGACAGGGTAACCTTAGGTAACTCTGGATAAGACGGCTCCCTTAGATAGCTCGCCCCTTGGATTTCTAGCTTAGAAAATGATTCATGACCAATTAATTTACGTTCTCTATCAATGTTTCCTAGCTCAAATCGAATGATTATTTCATCCTTATCTTGAGACACAACTTCTGTTTCATAGCTAGTCATCACTTTGTTTATTTGAATATTTTCGCCGTAACTAAAAAACGGATAAAACATCACTATGAAAGTCAGTGCATTTTTTTTCATACCATGATCCTCTTGATTGATTAAAGACCTAAAGTATTTCGGGTTTGGAATAAAACATTTTAGTTAAAAGATATATTTTTAGTTTATTTTAATGATAAATAACGCAGAAAATTGATGGATAATAAATACTTGGATAAATGCAATTTTTGAGTGTTTTTATGGCGAAGAAGTAGATATTCATGACTTTTGGATTTCTACCGATGAATTGGAAGCAAGGGAGCATAAACGGTAAAAATCTTTAAGGGCAATGCAAGGGATGCAGTTTAAGAAAAACCTAATCTTCCGCACAATCTTTATTTTGTCGGTGTTGTTACCCGCAATTCTTTGTCAAACCATTGTTCCTATTTTTTCATTTGAAAAATGGGAAGGCTTGTCAGAGAAATTCTACCTATACTCACTGGGGTTCCAGAAGCCACCAAGGGTACCCGGTGATGCACTTTCTAGCAAAGATGATGAGAAAAAGTCCAAAGTCGCAGTTATCAAAGTTGGTAAAAAAAGTCACGAACGATTTGGCAAGGAAATACCTAGAACTGAGTTTCAAGCCTTATTAACTAAGTTGGAAGAAAATGGAAACCCCCACGTTTTATCACTTATTGACTTCGAACCATTAGCTAAGCCATTACCAAAGAATGTCAGGGTTAAACGTAGAGAGCTTAGGCTCTATAAAAAGCAACTCGAGGAAGACAAAAGATGGGCGTTAACCGTTAAATCATATCGTAATTTTGTTAGTTCAGGTTTGTCCATTCACCCTGACAAAACAAAGCCGGTCTTGAGTGAGTTTGAAGAACAAAAGCTTATTCCCGGAATGATGATTGCTAAGCCAGGGGTAGAAACGCAGCAACCAAACCTTATTGATCTTAGTGTTTTAGAAAATTCTCAATATTTACAGGCTTCTAAGGCCTTTGGGCCGAGGCCTTATTTTGCAGTCAAGGGGTCGGAGTACTGTTACTACCCTTACCATAGTATTGCCAATGAATCACATGTGATCCCAAGCTCTCTTATCTGGGCAACTGCATTTTACGGTACCAGAAGTTTTGCAACCTGGAAGGGAGCGAGGTGGCCTCGTCCAGGTGAGAGTCGCAAGGCCTTCAAAGGCCTTCTCAAGCTTGCACCTCAACATTGCTTTGCAACACCAAGCATTGATACTCCCGAATTTTTAAAACAGAGGGAGATTGTAAGTTATGAATTAGCTGACATTTTAAGCTGGGAGAATAACCCTGAGTTTGCAAGCATTCCACTTAAGCGAATCATCGCAGGAAAAATAATCATCCTTACGAGGGACCATTTTGGAGCACCTAGGCCTTCTGATAGTCCCTACATTGACATGAATTATCAGGAGCTTGCTAGGTCGATGGATGAATTCCTTAATAACCTAACGATTCGAAGGGTCCCTCTGTCTGCTTACAGCACCTTTTCTTGGATGTCGCTAGTCATTGCATTGTTCCTCATCCCGCTGTTTTTTGTGGCAAGCCTGAGCCATATTTTTCTATTTAACATACTAATATTTATAGGTATAAGCATCTTCTCTATCTTGCAATTGACTCACAATCGTGAGTTTATGATTCCGATTCAACCACTCATATTTTCTATGGTTTCGACCATTACTTGCTTCATCTACATGGTTTGTATGAATACATACATAAATAGGCGTCTTGACAGGTTTGGTGCGAGGTTGAGGGCCAAGCTTAGCCAGGCTCTCGACCTTGAGGACCTTAAAATGGGCGCGCAAACGGTGTGCGCTTCAGAATATAAAGTCTTCAAGATTTTCTTTCTAGGCTTTGATGCCGACTTGTACGAGGCAGCATCAAATACCAAATTTGCAAAGGAATACCTCAGGAAGTTGCTTGCTGAGCAACCGGATATTGATAAGGCGTTGTTTGCTCCTCCAAGTCAGTTTTCAGGACATCAGGCTTTCTCCACGGTTATGACCACCATGAAAAAATTGCCGAAAAAAGACATTAAGAGCTTTGGTGAGCATACTATGAACTCCAAACTTGCTGTTGCGGTTGAGGGAGTGCGGCTTGGGACTGTGGATCTGCACCTCGTTTATGAGGCCTTTGAGGAGGCTTTTATTCCAAGAATGATCAATATCTTGCAGCATGAATTGTCCATTAATTGGAATAGAGTGGAAAACCTATCTAAGCGCAAATTGAAGGATTATTTTACGATTAACGAGTCTGCTCAGAAGGAAACTGCAGGAAAGTTTTTAGCAAATGTCGTGCTCAACAAGTTTGACCCGACCAAAAGCATGATTGAAAATCTAAATGAATCATTGATGCCCCGGACCTGTAGGGTTGCTATGCTACAGGCTGATATTAGAGGGTTCGAACGGATCTCAGAAGAGCACGGATCTTCAAAAATGATGGAAACCCTTAGGCTATATTATAAAAATGTAGTGGATGCTGCTCAACAAATCGCACAGGTTAAATTAATTGGAGACTGTATCTTTCTTTTCATCGAGGAAAATGCCTCACCCAGGTCTGAGGTTTCACATACTGATTTAGCGATACATTTCGCAGGTTTACTCGTTCGAGAATCTGAGCGATTGAATGAAACTAATCCGAATGCACCTCATCTTGAATTTAGTATTGCGATTCATACTGGCAATGTTGTGGTTGGAAACCTTTCTTCCGATCAAAGCATAGACTATACGGTCGTAGGGGAAAATGTAAACCTGGTAGCGAAATTGCAGGAAATAAGTAAGATTGCAAGGGTTCACGAACAGATTGGTATGAATGCTATCTTATTGACTGCTGAAGCGAAGGCTGACCTCCGCTTATTTTCTATGGCTAAATTGCCTGTCCTTAATTTGGAAGAAGTGAATGTTAAAGTGAGGTCTTTCCCAGATATTAAGTCTGTTCATTTCGCAACTAAAGAAGTCGCTGTTAAAGTTGCAAATCAAGCGACTGTTAAACGTATGATCAATCCAGACCTTCCGCTATCCGCTTAATTTTTCCCAAGTGGATCTTTAATGACAAATACAGTCTCAATGATCTGAGCGGTGTTTTTCCAGATGCCTTCCATATCGTTGCGAGCTTCTGGCCGGAACCCTTCATGAGCTGCTCGGTTTCTAAAATCTTGGAATACGTGCATGATCTTACAAAATTCAAACAGCTCCTGATCGTTTTCAAAGGGAAGGTTAATGACATTAGCCAGTCCGAATTGGCATTTTTTGCGACCAAAACATAGAAAAAACAGAGCAAATGCCTTGATACCATCCAATGTAAAGCGCCTTCCTGGGCGGTACTGACAGATCGCTCTTAGCATCTTCCTGAGTTTAAATTTACTGAAATAAGGGATCTCCCTGATGGTGGGCAAAGAACCAATATAGTTTTCAAATTCTTCCATAGCTTTTGGGATAGGGCGTGAGTAACCAATAACATCAAGTTTTCTTTGTAAAACGCCCTGATTTATAATCTTGAAGCAAAACTCCTCGAAGGCTTCTCTAAAGACTAATTCCAAAGCCTTGTACTGCATGTCGATCACAGGACTGAGGTCAATAGCATGAGCGGTTTTCCCACTTTCTACTTGGTCATAAAAAAACTGGGCGGTCCGAAGGGCTCTGCGAACCTCGGTGGATAGCTCTGCATAATGGGGAATCTTGCCAGATAAGGTTTGATCAAGGTCAACCCCTGTGTTTGCCTGATCAGGCTGGTTGACTGGTGCTTGCTGGGCACTACTGTTAGTGGTAATAAAAAAAGAGAGGGCTTCACAAACCTCTCGAATGCCTTCGATATTTCCATCTTTTTCGAGCTCTTTTTCCTTAAACCTTAAATCATCCAAAGCACTCCTCAGCTCAGCCTGAAGGCTTTGTAGGTCCTTTGTCTTTAAAATTTCACAGATTTCTAACTGCAAGGAAGTATGGACGTTAGGTCGGGTGATGCATGAGACTAGCTCTTGAAGGGCTCTAGGGGTACCAATGCCCCCCAAGGCATTCACAACTTCAACAAGCTCATTTTGATTCGATGTTCTGATGTAATCTAGGAGTTTTAATGCAGCAACATCTTTCCCTTTAAACCTGGCTAATGTGTGGATATAGCAAATATGGTATAAGCGCGGTTCCTTTCGCGCCAACGTAGACAGTGTGTTTAAATCATCTACGGTTGGCTCAAGCCAGTTGTAGGCTAGCAAAGACCAGAATTGCTCTTTATTTTTTTTGGTCAGAGCTATTTTTTCATTGCGGTAAGAGATACTAAAGAACTCTTGTCTGAGCTTTACATCCTCACTTTTTTCTTGAGGCTTTAATTGAAACTCTGATTTGTAATCTACGTACTTACTATTAAAGGGGTAGTTGTTTGAGATAAAGTTTTTTTCTTCGCTTAGTAGCTTCGATATTCTGATCCAAGTTGCACTTGATTTGTCGGCCTCTTCCGCATGAAGAGCAAGCCTAAAGCGCATGGGTAAGATGCTCAAAAAATCGTGGGGAGATGAAACCAAAGTCAAATGTTTTTTGGCTCCCTCTATGAGGTCCTCACTAAGGGGGAAGGGAAGCAAACTTTTCAGTGAGTTTAAAGCATGAGCAAAGTGGATGGAGTCATCTAAGGTAAACACTGCTTTAAGCAGTTCGCTTTGATTGATCCCTGTATAAAGTTGCCAATGGTTTTCATCAGCTATTTTGTGCTTCATTTTATGATCTATGGTGGCAGCAAGAGCTTTTTTTACAATATCAACCTTAAGGTGCTCACGTCTCCATACCGGAGGCCAATGAACATTGAATTTTAACCAAAAATCGCTACTTTCTGGCTTGCTAAGTGTTTTATCTATCTTTTGAACCTCCCTTTTGCCTATGGTGGGGTAGTGAAGGAGGGCTTTAATCTGATCTTTCCATGCATCCGGTACCCATGGCTCAAGAAGGAGCTTTTCTAGATCGTCTAAATGGTATTTTGCAAGCCAAGCTAATGAAGGAATCATAGCCTTATGATTTGGCCAGAGTTCGCCTTTTAGCTCCTTGATACAGGCGAGAGCGATCGAGTCGACACGTTCGTAAAATTGGTCCCACTGCATGCATCTATTGATCAATAAGGCATGAAAAGCTGGTGATAGCTCTTCAAGCCCTTCAGTCTTTGTCATTTGATCAAGTAGCTCTTTACCAGGCATGTAAGGAATTAAATCTAAGATTGTATATTTGATACGTTGGGATAGGTGAGCTAGCTTCAAACTTCCTAAGATTCTGTACCACAATAGGTGGTCGGTGGATGTAACCCATTTTCTTAGTGCAAATGCGGATAGGTTTTGATCCCAATAGCGTGAACCGACCGTTAAAAAATCTTCGAAAGCCAATAAGTCTTGGGTATTGGTTAAATCCAATATCGCAATTTTTTCGTCTGTATCAAGATTCATACACAGTAGATCTTCAGCTAATTCTATAGGGAAGAATTTGCCTTCGGTTTTAACCTGATGCAGAACGGTTTGCCGATCCTCTTTATTTGTAGCACTTAGGTATGAATCAATGGGCTTTTGCAATCTATTTATATCCAAAAACAATTTAGATTTTGCAGATTATATTTGGTAATATCATATTAGCATGAATCTTAACTCCGATTCTTAGGTCAAAAATGCCTGCCTCTGTTAATAGAGTTTATTTGAATCTCTAATGATGATAGTAGGACACTGTGATAAGAATGATAAAAACTGGTGCTAACCGAAAATTTGGACCTTTATTGAACGCAAACAAAGCCTCTCTAATTCACCTCCTTTTATGTACATTTGTGACTTTGCATACTCTATTTGGAATGGGAGAAGATCTACTTTCTCAAACAAGGAAAAATATTCCACCTCCCTCTAAGGAACACTCCTTTGAAGGGATGGTGAGAAATATTAGAAGCTTCACCATCGAGGAAAACGACCTTAGGTACATAGGAAGTGAGGGAAAATTCTTAGTTCGAAATGACCTAAGTAAGAAAAAAGATTCAATGAAGCCTTTTTCTTCTAGTAAAAAGGAACCAATCGAGGCCATCAAGATTTCAAAGATGAACCTTCTAAATAATTATAAAAAAGGTCACTACCTTATCTTTAACGGGACCGATAATGAAGTGTTCTTTTACTCACCACAAAATGGTCTTATCAGTCGGCATTCAATCCCCTACGACCTCATTAGGCCTCCTTCCGACCGTGGAGGGGAGGCTCCAGAGTGGGAGATATCTGATCTAAGGCATAAATTCAAACGTAATTTTACCCAGCAGGGGTATGATAAGTTCACTGGGATGACACCAGTGCCGAAGAAATGGATGAAGGCTTCTAAAGATCTCTATTTTGTATCGAGCCGTATCAAGGATTTTCCCATTTTGATCTTAGCTTGTAATCCCGTAAATCCCAGCCAATGCTCTTTTTTCCGGGCTTGCATGGTTGAAGGGGTTAATTTAAATGGTGCTTTAATTGCTGGTATTACTACCCTCGTGAATTCAAGGTTGATCTTACTTGGTCGCAAGGATACCCATGGTATTGACATCTTTCGCTACCATTCATGCCTGCATATCACCAAAAGATCGTCCCTGGGCTTACCTAAGCAGCTAAAGGACTTGTCTAATATTGTTGTTGATAAAAAGATGCGTTTATGGGTCTCTACATTGAGGCCCGACGACTACTTTAATGCGAGTATCTTTTCTTGGGAAAAAGAGTCTTGGCTTCCTTTAACGAAGTAACTGAAATGCGATATCAGTTATCGGCGGATTGCTAGATTAAGTGCAGAAGAAAAATTTTCATCGCTTCGCAGGGCGACTTTAGATAACCTGTGATACGAA